>JAYTBL010000925.1:0-2792 GCA_043736975.1 Polyangiaceae bacterium | reverse complement strand
TCCTCGAGCCGGCCCGGGGCGCACGCGCATGGCAATGGAGGTGCGCCTGCGGAGCTCACAGACCCACGGCGACGAACGGAAGAACGGGCCCCATCGTTCCTGCCGCCGCACCGCGCCTGGCCTTGTCGCCGAGGCCGAGCTGTCCGCGCTCGTTCCCGCCCCAACACTTGAGGCGGCCGTTGTCGACGATCGCGCACGTGTGCGTGAGGCCGACGGCGACGGCCTTCGCGGTGAGCCCGGGACCGAGGTCGACCGGCGGCATCGACGCCATCGCGAGCGATCCGACACTACTCCCGCCGCGGTCCCAGATGTCGCCGAGGCCAAGCTGCCCGGCGGCGTTTTCACCCCAGCATTTGACGAGCCCGCCCGACAGCACCGCGCACGTGTGCCGGTAACGGGAGGCCGCCCCAGCTACCAGGCCAACGCCGAGGCCGACCTTCGGGAGACTGTCGCCCATCTCGTTAGGGCCGTCGCCGCGGTTGAGCGTGTCCCCGAGACCGAGTTGTCCATTGGCATTGCCGCCCCAGCACTTCAGGGTTTCGTCATCGAGCAAGGCGCAGCTGTGAATCGCGCCGGCGGTCAGCGATTTCGCGACGCGACCGCTACCGAGGTTGGCGGTGGGGAGGTTGATTCCGAGCTCGTTTGGGGCGTCGCCCTTTGCCAACGACGCCGAGCCGATGCCGAGGTTGCCGTAGCTGTTCGAGCCCCAGCACTTCACTTCGTCGGTGTCCAGGATCACGCAGTTGTGGATCGCGCCGGCGACGAGTGACTTCGCGGTCCGTCCAGGCCCGAGGTCGACGGTGAGCAAGCTCGCGCCCATCTGGCCCGGGCCCTCTCCGCGGGGGATGGTGCTCCCGATCCCGAGCTGGCCGAAGTTGTTCATGCCCCAACACTTGACCTCGTCGGTGTCGAGAAGAGCGCACGTATGCGCGCCGCCAGCGCTGAGGCTCTTCACCGTGCGGCCCGGGCCCAGATCGACGTACGGAAGGTTCACGCCCATCGTGCCTGGCATCGATCCACGCTCGGTCGTGTCGCCATAGCCAAGATTCCCGACGATCGCGTTTCTGCCCCAACACTTCACCCGGTCGTTATCGAGCAGCGCACACGAATGAAGGCCGCCGACGGCGAGCATCTTCGCCGTTCGTCCAGGGCCGAGGTCGACGTCGGACAGGCTAGCGCCCATCTCTCCGGGACCGTCGCCGCGCGCCACCTTGTCGCCGAGCCCCAGCTGACCGTAGTCGTTCGCACCCCAGCACTTCACTCGCCCGCCATCGAGGATCGCACACGAGTGCGCCTCGCCGAGCGCGACGGCGATGACGGGCGCGGAAGGGCCAGCGTCGACGGCCGTGGAGCCGTCGGTGCCGGCGTCGGCGACCGCGCTGTCTCGCCCTTCATCACCCTTTGGAGCGTCGGTGGGACCGCGAGCGTCGGTCGGGCCGCGAGCGTCGGTTGGCGCCTGGTCGGGGGCGCCCTTCGCGGGACCACCGTCGTTGGTCCCATCGTCGTTCGGGTCGGATCCACCGAACCCGCTGCCGCTTCCTCCGCACGCGACTACAGCGACGAGAGCCACCAGGGGAAGCAGGAATGCGCCGAGCTGCAGGACCGATGTTCGCCTCATGAACCAGGTCCAGCAAGGGGCGTACCGTCCACTCCAGCGGGTGCTCCGTAGCCGGGCGGCTTGGCATCGAGCTGGCCCTCGCCCGCGTCGAGCTTCGCAGATCCCGATCCGAGCAACCGAGCTTCCCCAACTGCGCAAACCGCTGGTAGTCCATGACGCGCGTGCGCGGAAAGCGCGCAAGAGTCGCCACTGATGGTCCCCACCGGGAGTCGTACCTCTCGAAGGTGCAGACCGGTCAAGGCTGCGAGCGGCTACGCTGGCGAGCTCAACGGATGGACGCAATCGTCCGTCTCGGTGAGGACCCTCGAAGGTCAGCGCCTGATGGTTTGATGATGCCGGCTGCGGATGACACCGTCGCCGCGGAGTAGCGTCACTCCCGAGGAGCTCAAGGTTCGCCCCCTGTCGGCGGCGGACGCGTCGCTGGTTGCTGCGTTCCGATCGCGCCAAACGGGGGGCAGCATCGCCCTCGTTCGCGTTGCGCTGGCCATCGGCGCGGACGGCTCCGAGCGCATGGGATGTCGTTTGGTGACCGTCGACGCGTACCGCTCCAGGCATCGCGACTGGAGAACGCGTTCATCAGTCGCGGAGAGTTGGCACGGGCGCGTGTGAGCTAGCGCGCGTGCGCCAGCACGTTCCCGAGCTTGCCGAACGGGTCGCGGACGAAGAACCGACGGACGCCCCAGGGCTCGTTCACGGGGCCATACAGCGCCGGCGAGGCGCCACGGAGGGCGGATCGCTCGGGCTGGAACAGCGTGGCCACGAAGAAGGGATGGCCGCGCAGCTCGGCACCGCGCACGTGCCCCTGCTCGTCGAAAGCCGTGAACGTGAGCGCGCCGCCCTCGAGACGGGCGCGCCACGCTTCGTCGAGCCCGAAGCGGCACGGATACTCCTCGCTCGTCTCGAGCGAGGAGCAGGCCGCTGCGAGCCGCGAGCCCTTGGCGAGCCTCACGCCCCGCTCGACCTCGATCAACGCACACTCGAGCGGCACCATGATCGCGCGTGGTGCATCCTTCGCCGACTCGGCGTGCTCCGCGTCGGCGATGCCCACCACGTTGCGGGCATACTCGATCAGCGCGTGCTGGAAGCCTCCGCAGGTGCCGAGGAAGGGCACGCCGCCCTCGCGCGCGTGCCGGATCGCCGCGAGAGCGCCGGCCATGCGTGCGTACGGGGAGCC
>JAYTBL010000924.1:0-7006 GCA_043736975.1 Polyangiaceae bacterium | reverse complement strand
GAGCCTGGTGCGTGTACGCGTTGCCGCCAGCGCCCGAGGGGCCGGGACCGGCGACCGACTGCAGCGCGCCGAGCGAGCTGCCGTAGTCGCCCTTGAAGTAGTAGCCCTTGCCCTTGGCGTAGAGCAGAGCCGCGTCGACCTGCGCGGGCGGGACCTGGTTGATCTTCTGGAAGACCTCGTCGAGCCCCTTGATGTCGTTGATGCGCAGCGACACGTCGACCAAGCGCGCGAGCGCCTTGCCGAAGTACGGATTGAACCGCGGCTCCTGAGAGCGGTCGACGAGCGCGCGATAGTCGCGACGCGCCGAGAGGTACTCCTTCTCCGCGTAGAACGTCTCGCCGCGGAGCCATAGCGCGTCGGGGTAGGACGGGGTGTCGGGGAACTCCTCGAGGATCTCGCTGAACACGACGACCGCGCGCGGATAGTCCTTCGTGCGCAGGAGGAGCTCGCCGTTCGTGAGGCGCTGCTCGACCGTGTACTTCTGGGCCTTCGCCTTCTCGATCGCCGCCTGCACGGTGGCGCTCTCGCGGTCGATGGTCGTGACCTCGGTCTGCGCGCGCGCGGCGTCGCCGTCGGGGTCGGCGGCGAACGCGAGGTGCGTGCTGCCGATCGTGGCGAGCACGAGCGCGAGCGAGCTCGCGCGGCGGGCGCGCCTGATCATGGCGCGGCCGAGCGAGGGGCGAGGCGAGCGGAGCGAGCGGGGCAAGACCAGACGCGAGGCCAAGACTACTTCCCTCCCCCGATCTGGAGGCTCCCACCGGCGGCAGGTGCGGCGGCCTTCGGGGTGCTGCCCGGCGCGGCTGGGGCAGCCGCGGCGGCGACTGATGCCCCGAGCGCGCCGACCTTCTCCGCCCACTCGATGGTGGGGCGCTGCTCGAGCGGCGTCGTGACGCCGCCCTTCTCGAGCGCGGTGGAGATCAGCGAGAGCGTCTTTCCTTCGACGGACGTGAAGGAGTGCGCGCTCTTGACCTCGAACTTGTAGCCGCGGAGGTACGTGAAGACGCCGTAGCCGTTGCCCTGGAAGTTCAGGACGACCTGCACGGTGTGATCGCCCGGCGGGATCGAGCCCGAGAAGATCGGGATCTCCTTCTGGTCGGCGAGTGCGCCCGTGTCGTCGGCGCGGTTGTACTGGACCGCGCCGTCCACGACGAAGAGCGCACGCGTGAGGCGGAACGCGCTCGACATCTCGTTCTTAAAGAGGACCTCGGCGCGCGAGCCGGCAGCGCCGCCCGAGAGGATCGTGTCGCTGAGGAGCGCGAGCCGCGTGTGGCTGCGCCGGATCTGATCCTTCAACTCGTCGACGCGCGCCTCGAGGTCGCGAAGGCGGACGCTGTAGGTCGCGCCGTCCATCCCGCCCTTCTCAGGGATCGGGACCGCGGGCCCCGTGCCCGCGGCCACGGGCGCCGCGCCGCCGTCACCGGTGGCGACGGGAGCGCTGCCCGCGTCCTTCGTTGCGGTCGTGGGCGCGCCCGCGTCCTTGCCGACAGCGACGGGCGCGGCGGGCTTCGCGGGGGCGGGCTTGGTGGCCTGCCCCGACGCGGACAGCGCCGTCGCGCAGACGGCGCCTGCAAAGAGGAGCGCGGCAAATGACCGAGCGAGACCGCGGTGGTGGACTGCCTGACGACGCATGCGTGCTCCCTTTTTCGAACGTGGTGCCGTGAGGCGCACCTGAAGACGATTGGCCGTTCACCCTGCGCGCTCGCGCAGTGCGCCTGACCCTACTCGAAGCGCGACGAGTGTAGGCGCGCACGCTCGTACGTTGCAACCCATGGCTGAGGCATCTTTGACTGCCAAGCGTCGCTTGTGCCTTGACATCCTGCCCGCGGCGCGCAGCACGCTACGGCGCTTGAGCGCCGCCGCGAAGGGGCCTATCACCACGGGGAGACATGGGGAGGCTGGCAAGCAGAACGACCAGCAGCGTGCAGGCCTCGCGCACGGTCGCGCTTGTCGCAACCTGTGGTTTCGATGACGTTTCTTCCCGGGTACGACACTTCACGAATTCAAGAACTTTCGTCGGGCTGGCGCGTCTCGACGACCAAGGAAATGCGTTCCGCCGTGTCGGGGAAACCCACCAGCTCGCGTTCGTGCGGGACTCGCGATGACCACGCGCACTCCGTCACGCCCCGACCCGCCCGACGAGTCCTTGATGCTCCGCTACCAGCAGGGCGACAAGAGCGCGTTCCCCGTCCTAGTGCGGCGGCATCAGCAGGCCTTGTTCAACTTCGCCTTCCGGCAGCTGCGCATGCCGCAGGTCGCGGAAGACGTGGTGCAGGAGACGTTCGTACGCGTCGTACAGAACGCTGCCGACTTCAAGCACGAGGCGCGGTTCACCACGTGGGTCTACACGATCACGCGCAACCTCTGCATCGACCAGCTCCGGAAGCGTGCACTCCGAAAGCATCCTTCGCTCGACCAGGCAAGCGGAGAGGAGGGAGACGGGCCGACGCTCGGTGAGCAGACCGCCGATCCCCGGGCCAGCGTGGAACGCGAGGCCACGGGGACCGAGCTGAAGGAACGCATATCGCGCGCGGTGGACAAGCTCCCCGACGATCAGCGCGAGGTGTTCCTGATGCGCGAGGTCTCGAACCTGCCGTTCAAGGAGATCGCCGAGATCACCAACGTGCCCGAGAACACCGTGAAGAGCCGCATGAGGTATGCGCTCGAGCGCCTCCAAGGGGCACTCGCCGAGTACGAGGATTACGCGCGAGCGCTTCGCTGACTCGAGCCTTAATTGGTACGAAGGAAACCGGAACAGAGAACGACGATGGATTGCGAGAAGTTCGAACCCCTGCTCCTCGACGAGCTCTACGAAGAGCTGGACGAGGTCACGAGCGCTGCGGTCAAGCGCCACGTGTCGGGGTGCGCTCGCTGTGCGTCGATCTTCAACGGCATGCGCTCCACCCGGCGTGCGGTCGCGCTGCCCATGCTCGAGCTGCCATCGGGACTCGAGGATCGCATCCTCACGTCCGTGAAGGAGGCGCAGAAGGTCGTGCCGCTCCAGAGCCGCGCCTCGCGCGCGCTCTCCTGGGCCGGCAGCTGGGCGATGCGCCCGCAGACGGCGATGGCGGCCGTGTTCTTGCTCATGATCGGAACGAGCGCGTTCGTCATCCGCTCGCGCCACGGCGAGGCGCGCAGCGCGGGCGCGGGCGCCGCGGTCTCGGTGACCGAGAAGGGCGAGCCCGCGGGTCAGGCGCCACCCGACAATCAAGAGTCGCTCGATAACAAGGCCGCCGCGGCCGCGCATGGCCCGAACGCGCCCGCGCCGGTGACGCCGCCGCCCGCCGCCACCGCCGCAGCGAGCGCCGTGGCGATGAACGCAGATCCGTCCTCGGCGGGCGTCATGGATGGCATCACCGGCGGCAAGGGCCGCGCGAAGGCCGACGAGGGCAAGCCGATCGCGAACGCGCTGCTCGAGGACGAGATCGCTGCGAAGGACAAGGACTCGGAGCCCCGCAAGGAAGAGGTCCAGCAGCGCGGCGGCGAGAAGAAGTCGGCCGCACGCGGCGCCGCCGCCCCGCCGCGCGACCTCGGAGGCATGAGCAACGCAGGCCTGCCAGCGGGCGCTCCGGCGCATGAGTACTATGCGCCCAACGCGCAGGCCGTCGCCCCGCCCGCGACCAAGACCGCCAACGCGGAGCCGCAGGACGGCTTCTCCGCCGGCATGGCCGCGTACCGCACGCGCAACTACTCCGAGGCCACGCGCCAGTTCGACAGCGCTGCGCGCTCGGGCGATCAGAACGCCGCGCTGTGGGCAGCGAAGAGCGTGAAGGACGGCAACGGCGGCTGCACGGCGGCGATGGGGCGCTTCGAGGCCATCGCCACCAAGTCGTCCGGAACCTGGGTCGGCAACGAGGCCTCGCTCGAGTCGGCGCGCTGCCAGGTCGCGCTCGGCCAGCTCGACCCAGCGCGGGACAAGCTCACGAAGCTCACCGCCTCGTCTTCGCATGCCGGGCAGGCTCAGCAAGCGCTCAACGAGCTGAACGAGGTCGCCTCGCGTCGCAAGGCGGGAGCTGGTGGTGGCGCCGGCGCGTCGCGCCCCACTGCCGCTCCGCTCCGCGCGCCCGCGCCCGCCCCCAAGCCCGCCTCCGCCGACAAGGCGAGCGGCTTTTGATCGGCAAGGGGATGACCGCGGCGAAGCATTCTGCGATCGGGGGAGACCCGCGATACCCCACGAGAGCCTCGCAGGCTCGGGTTCGCTCGGAGCTCGACGCGCACGAGGCCGATCACGCCCTCGCATCCTGGCGCGAGCACGACGCCGCGCACGCGCTGCACGGCCACGACCGCGCGGCGCTCCGCGCCACCGACGCGCCGCGGGCGCTGGTGCTTGAGCACCTGGTCCGTCCCGGGCCGGCGCGCGATCTCTACAACGCGTGCGCGCGCCTGGGACGCCTCCTCGCCGATGCCGGCGCCTCCCCTTCTCTCGCGGTGAGCACGCTCGACGGCGCGGCCCGCGCGCTCAAGGAGGCCGGCGTCGACTGGGACCTCGCGCGCCTCGCGCCGGCCCGAGCCTCAGTGGCGGAGGGCTACTTCGCGACGATCGTCGAGGGCGAGAAGCTCGCGGCGCGCCGCGCCTGGGAGTATCCAGCGTGTGCCGTGAAGGTCGGGAAGGACGTCGTTGCGATCGTGGCTGGGTTTCCCGCCGAAGACGGCGAGGCGCTCGCCGACTGGGCCGCGCGGGTGGCGCTCGCCGTCTCGCGCGAAGGGCACCGATCGGCGATCCTCGCGGGCGAGGGCCCCGCCGTCGCCGAGCTCACGCAGGCGCTCTCGCTGCTGGGCATCGCCCTGGCCACGAGCGCCGAGCCGCCCGGCTGGTTTGCCTCGCTGCTGAAGCGCGGCGGCTGACCCCTCGCACGATCGGGGGCGGCGCGAGCGGGTCGCCCGGGGCACCCGAGACCGTCGCGATCCCTCGCAGGCTCGGGATCGCTCTGATAGAGTCCGCGCCGATGTTGAGGCGCGTCTCCTCCCTCGGCCTGCCCGGCACCGTCCTCGTCCTCGTTCCTGCGCTCTTCGGCGCGCTGGCGCTCGCGCCCGCGTGCGGGACACGCGGGAGCGAGGAAAGCGCGCCCCGGATCGCGATCGGCACGGGCCTCCTCCCGCGCGCCGTGCTCGACAAGGTCGTGAAGCTACGGCTGACCGTGCTCGAGGGCTCGGTCGCCTGCGATCCCACGATCGGCCAGACGACGCTGCCCGATGGCCCCTCGGCCGCGAAGCAGATCGCGCAGCGCGATCTCGGCACCACCAACTGCGCCGCGGGCGCGAAGTTCTGCGGCGACCTCGACATCGAGAAGTCGGAGACGCCGCGCGTGTTCTCCGCCGAGGCCAAGGGCGACGGCGACACGACGCTCGCCATCGGCTGCGCGACCGTCACCGTCAACACCGACGCGGTGCCGATCCCGATCAAGATGTTCCGCTTCATCGCGCCCTCGAACTGCGGGGACATGGTCATCCAGCCCACCGAGCAGTGCGAGACGCCCGGCACCGCCACGTGCGACGCGGCGTGCACGACGAAGGAGATCCTGCTCTCCACGGGCAGCTCGTCGCCGGGCGGCACGATCACCGGCAATCCGGGCGACAAGAGCGACCCGTTCTTCCTGTGGCCATCGACGTCCGGGAAGTCGGGCCGCTTCTTCGCGTTCTTCACCGATCGCGCGGTGCCGAACAGCAACTTCGAGATCTCGATGCGCGGGATGACGGACGACCTCTCGGCCGTCGGCGCCTCGGAGTTCCCCGCGCTCGCCGCCGGATCGCTCTTCCTGCCCAACGACAAGGCGGTCTTCCCACCGGAGCCGGCGCCGCGCCGGCAGCAGACGCCCCAGGCCACGGCCCTCAACGGGAAATTCTACGTCGTCTTTGAGGACGACACCGGTACGGCGAACGGCATCGACATCCACCTCCGCTCGATGAACGAGGCGCTCGAGGCCGAGCAGACCGCGACCCCGCTCGGCATCAACGGCGGCCTCGCGGGCACCGGCGGAACGAGCGGCGCGGGTGAGGCGGTGGTGCAGCAGGCTCCCGCGATCGCTGCCGGGCCGATGGGAAGGCTCTTCGTCGCCTGGGAAAACGTCGGGACCGGCAGCATCGCCGGCCGCACGCTCACCCCGCCGGCCACGCTCGGCAACCAGCAGGACATCAGCACGGGCAACGCCAACAAGGGCGTCTCGCTCGCCGCCACGCCCACGGGCTGGGTCGCGGTCTGGCAGAGCGGAACCGCCGTGAAGCTCCGCGTCCTCAACCAGGATGGCCTTCCGCAGGGCAGCGACCAGACCGTCAACGAGAGCGGCTCGGTCGTGCAGCGGCCCCGCGTGGCCTCGCTCGTCGACGGCCGCTTCGCGGTCACGTGGGCCTCGGGCGGCGACATCTTCATGCAGCGCTACGATGCGAAGGGCTCGAAGATCGCCGGCGATCAGAGCGTCGCGATCAACGACGTCGTGAAGGACGGCGAGCAGAACACGCCCTCCATCGCGGGCACCACGGGCGTGGGCGGCTCGTACGTCGCCGTCTGGCTCGACGTGGGCTCGAACAACGTGAACGGGCGCATGCTCGGCGGCTCCGCGGGCTTTCTCTTCAACAACGTGAACGGTCAGGCGACCGAGTTCCAGGCGAGCCGCTCCGCGGGCCGCGAGCGCGCAAACCCGGTGGTGACGTCCGGCGGCGCGGGCCCCTACGTGGCCATCGGCTGGGAAGACAAGACGTCGCCAGGCGCGGGCATCATCGCCCGTCGCTTCCCGCTCCCTTCGGAGTAGCTCACGCTCACGGTACGAGCCTGGCAGCTCCTGTTGCCGGTCAGTCGTAGCGAGGCAGATCGCGGAGGTAAGCGATCGTTCGGATCACCTCGACGAGGCGCTCGCGCTCGTCGGGCTGGAGATCCACGAAGCGGATCCCCATGCCGGGGTTGGGGTTGTCGCCGTTGGCGCGCAGGTTGTTGACCCAGGCCACGCAGCCATCGAGCTGGAAGCCCTCGGCGCCCGGCGGCGCGAACGTGAGGCGAAGCTTGGTGTTCAGCTTC
>JAYTBL010000923.1:0-15292 GCA_043736975.1 Polyangiaceae bacterium | reverse complement strand
GGCGCAGGAGGAACAGCGACTCCTCCGGCGTGTCCTGGCTCTGCGTGCCGCGGACCAGACGCGAGCGCGCGCCGTCGTCCGGCAGGAGCATCTCGAGGTAGCGCTGGAAGACGAACGCGCGCTCCTGCTCGCCGAGCAGGAGCCGGCAGAGCGCGACCACGCGCTGCATGCCGTCGCGCGCGAGCGCCAGGGCCTCGCGGTAGTCCTGCGAGACGATCGCCGTCTTCTTCGGGGCGCCGGGGTGGTTGCGCGGGTTCGCGAAGCACGCGAGCCCCTTGAGGAGCACCTCGAGCTCGAAGAGCGACTCCTCGCGGCGGCTCTCGGGGAGCTTCGCGATCCACTGATCGCGCGCGTTCGCCTGCTCGCGGCGCAGGCCGCGCGTGTCCCGGAGGAGCTCGGAGTAGGCATCGCTGCCCGCGCCGGGCGGTATCGAGCGTGGCGCCAGCGATCCGAGCGCGCGCGGCGGGAACCCGCTCGGCCTCGGCGGCGGCACCGAGCGGCTCACGGCGAGGCCTTGGCCCGCCGGCCACGGTCGCCGGTCTCCTGACCGGGCTTGCTCCCGCGATCGCCGTCCTTCTTGGACAGCAGGGTGTCCAGGCGTCCGACACGCGGCCCGAGCATCTTCGCCATGACGCCCTCGATGTCGCGGCCGGCGCGCTGGGTGAGGAGGGTGATGTCGAGGGCCACCTGGCTGGTCACGATCTCGGCGATGGCGGTCGTCTCGCTGATCACCGCCGCGTCGAGCTCTCCCATCTCGGTGGCGCCGATCAGGGAGCGCTTGTCGTCCGCGACCACCACCAAGCGGTGCTTCCAGAACTCCTCGAGCGACTTCTCCTCGAGCCCGTAGCTGAAGACCTCGCCCGGCAGCGCCGGGAGCTCGGCGTGCGAGAAGACGACAATGTAGACCTTTCGCTTTGCCGCGCGCTTCAGCTCCGGCGTGATCTGCTCGATCTCCCGCGGCCAGCCGCTGATCACGACCCGATGCTGCGCGCCGCGGATCAGGCGCTCCGCCTCCTCGAGGATGCGCGGGTAGCCACGGACGCTGAACGCGTCGGGCGCGGCCGGCGAGGTGTCGATCTGCTTGATCGCCGTCTCGAGCTGCTCGGTCGAGGCGTCGAAGCGCTTGCGGAGCAGCACCAGGAGGTCCTCCGCGGGGGAGGGAGCGAAGCGCTCGGGCGTCCCGGCGATGGATCGCGCGGCGCCGGCCTTCACGAGCCGCCGCAGCACGCCGTAGACCGCGGAGCGCGGGATCTGCGCGCGGACGCCGACCTCGTAGCCAGTCGCCGGGCTCTCCTGGAGCAGCGCGGCGTAGGCGCGCGACTCGTTCAGGCTGAAACCCAGGGCCACGAGAGCGGGCACGACGTCGGGTTCGGCCATGCGTCTTTTTCCCACGAAACGCAGGCGCTTACCAAGTGCGCGCCGTCCGAGGCCGCCGATTCTGCGCTATGGCTGCAGTGAAAGACGCTCGGGCTTCTCTCGTTCAACGCCCTGCGTCGGGCTTTCCGAAGGTCTTCGGGTGAAAGTTGAAGGGGTAGTTCGCGCGGGTCTCGAATCCGCCCTTGCTGGGCGCGAAAGAGACCTTCTTGATGATCTCGACGATGCAGCCGCCGACTCCGGGCTCGTTGATCGTGGACTTCGACGAGTCGACGGCGGCATCTGTGACCTTTCCCGCCGGGTCGATCGTCCACTTCACGGTGAGGTCACCCTCGATGCCGGGATGGTCCTTGAGGCCCTTGTCGTAGCAAGCGCGGGCCTCGTCGCGGCGCGCCATGATGATCGTCTGGATATCCTGGCGGCTGCGCCCGGGCTCCTGCGTGTGGCCAGGGCCCGCCTTCGGCCCGCCGTCGCCCTTGGTCTCGACCTCGGTGTGGGTCGACGAGCCCAGCTTCGCACCCTGGAGCTCCCCGCCCGGGGGCAGCGCGGTCGTCGTGGTGTTGCCGCCGCTCGCGCCCCCCGAGCTCACGTCACCGGAGCTGCTGCCGCTGGTCGCCGCGCCGCTCGATCCGGACGAGGCCAGGGGGCCCTCGCCGCCGGGCGCCTTCGCGTCGGTCTTTCCGCCGCCGCACGCGACGCTCAGCACGAGAGACGCCGACGCGACCGTGAGGATGACGAAGAGGCTCTTGTTGCGGCTTACCAGGGCGGGCTGGGCGGACAGGGCGGGGGCGCGGCGCATGCCGAGAAATGTACCCGAAGTGTCCGGGACATGTCGCGTCCGTGAAGTATCATCTGTGATCGTGTCCGAGGACGCAGGACAGCCGCGAAATGCCCAGCTCGGGCGATGTGGCAGCTACCAGCTGCTCGTCGAGCTCGCCGCCGGCGGCATGGCCACGGTGTACCTCGCGCGCAAGGCCAACGCGCGGGATGCGCCGCTGGTCGCGGTGAAGCGCCCGCACCGGCATCTGGCGAGCGACAAGGCCTTCCTGTCGATGCTCGTCGACGAGGCGCGCCTCGCCTCCTCCATCGAGAACGATCACGTCGTGAAGGTGCGGGAGCTCGGCTTCGAGTCGGGCGAGCCGTTCATCGTGATGGACTACGTGGAGGGCGCCGCGCTCTCCGACATCCGCAAGGAGCTCTCCGCGGCGGGGCGCGCGGTCGACCCGCGATTCGCCGTGAGGATGGCCCTCGATGCGCTGGCCGGGCTGCAGGCGGCGCACGTTCTGCACGACGACAAGGGAAAACACCTGGGGATCGTCCACCGCGACGTCTCTCCGCACAACGTCCTGATCGGCTGTGACGGGAGCGCCCGCCTCACCGACTTCGGCATCGCGAAGGCAGCCGATCGCGTGCAAACCACACGCACGCACGAGGTGAAGGGGAAGCTCGCGTACCTCGCGCCCGAGCGCATCGACAAGCGGCGGATCTGCACCGTGCAGAGCGACGTCTTCTCCATGGCGGTGGTGCTGTGGGAGTGCATCGCAGGGCGGCGGCTCTTCCGCGGTGACGAGGCGCTGGAGACGCTCCAGGAGGTGGTCTCGGCGCCGATCCCGTCGCTGCGCCGCATCGGCGCGCCCATCCCCCAGGCGCTCGACGACACCATCCTGCGCGGGCTCTCGCGCGATCTCGACACTCGCTACAAGACCTCCGCCGAGTTCGCGGACGCGCTCGAGCGCGCCTCGGGCGGGCGGCCGAACATCGCGACGCCCGCCGAGGTGGCGATGCTCGTCGAGGCGCTCTTCGGGGAGCGCCTCCGCGTGCGCCACGAGAACATCCGCGACGCGCTCGAGAGCGACGACGTCGAGCACGTGCTCGAGGTCTCGGGCCTCCACAAGCGCCCCGCGCCGACGCCCGAGATGCGCGAGCGCGAGAAGCTCGCGATCGAGAACATCGCCCCGCCAGCGCCGAGCGCGCGCTACACCTTCGGCAATGCCTCGGAGAACGTGCTCCAGCGGCGCCTCGCGTCCCCGCGCGTCCGCCGGGCGGCGCTGGGCGGCGTGGCGCTGCTGGGGCTGGCGGTGCTGATGGGCGTGCTCGCACGGAGGACGGCGGCGGCGCCTGCCGAGGGCACCGCCTCGACCGAGCCCACGGTCCGGCGCGTGGTGGTGCCGCTTCCGTTCGCCGCCACGAAGGTGACGTTCGACGAGCAGTCGCACGATCTCTCTCCCCCCGCCGACGTCGCCGCCTTCGAGGTCCCGCGCGAGAGCGGTCCGCGCCATCGCATCACCGCCCTCGGGGTCGACGGCTCGCGCGCCGAGGCCTACGTCCGAGAGTCGGAGGGCGTCGCGCGGCCGGAAGGGCAGGGCTTCGCGTTCGAGGCGCTCGAGACGTACGCCGAAGGGACGGCCCCGGGGCCGGCGACCATGATCGAGCTGCCGCCCACACCAAACGGCGTCAAGCGCGTGGTGGTCAAGCGCGGGCCGCCCGCGCGCGCCCCCAAGCCCAGCGTCGGAGCGGCCGCGGGGACCGCCTCGGCGCTCCCGCCGCCCCGGCCGATCGGCACCGTCAAGGACGGCTTCACGAAGCTCCGATGAGGCGCGCGTCGCTCGTCCTCGTGGCCCTCGCGTCGCTCCTCGGCGCGCTCCTCGCCGTTCCGGCGTGCAGCGACGTCGCGGCCGATCAGGCGTGCACGAGCATCCCCGCGGGGGGCTGTCCGCTCTCGCGCGGCGTCGCGTGCGAGGACCCCGCGTGCGAGGCGGTGTACGCCTGCCGCGCGGGGAACGTCTGGGAGCTCGATCGCACGTGCCCGCCGCGCGAGGCCGGGGCGCCGATCGTGGAGGCCGGCGTCGACGCGCCGGTCGTCCGCGACGCCGCGATCGACGCCCCGCCCGGGGCTAACGGAGGGCCTGGCTGCGGTCCGCTCCAGCTGCCCGACTGCATGCTCGGCTTCGCGCTCGTCTGCCCCTCGGGCTGCTGCGACTGCGAGGATCTCTACGTCTGCCAGAACGGAGGCTGGACCGTGTGGGGCAGCTGCTCCGCCGACGCGGGCATCCGCCAGAGAAATTAGGCCGAGCCGCTTAATGACCGGCCACGATTCGGAGACGAATCGTGGCCGGCCATTCAGCTTCTACCCTGGTGGGGCTCCGCCCCTCCGCCACTCCGTGGCGGAACCATCCCGGTTCGCCTTCGGCGACCGTCGTGCGAGCTCGACGACGAGAAGGCGGCGATTCACGCCTGGTCCGTGCGTGAGCACGGGTCGCCAAAGGCGAGTTGGGGAGGCTCGTCGGCGAAGCCGATGAGGGGGACGAAGTCCCCACCAGGGTAAGAGCTAAATGACCGGCCATGATTCTGTCCCAGAATCCTGGCCGGTCATTTAGCTCGCCTTCAGAAACGGCTCCCACTCGCGGTACTGCATCGCCGAGCCGAGGAGGATCTGCGCCGTCATCGACCACTTCGGGCGGAACGGACGGCGCGCCAGGCGCATGTTCGCCTCCTCGGGCGTCTTCCAGCCCTTGCGGAGGTTGCACACACGACACGCGGTGACGAGGTTCTCCCAGCTGTCGCCGCCGCCGCGCGAGCGCGGCAGGACGTGGTCGATGTTGAGATCGCGCAGCGGCGGCTGCTTACCGCAGTACTGACACTGGTGCTGATCGCGGAACATCAGGTTGCGCCGCGTGAGGCGCACCGTGACCCGAGGGGTACGGTCGTAGCGGTGGAGGTGGAGGACGCGCGGGACGCGCAGGGCACCGCCGACGATCGGCAGCGCGTCGTCCGCGTCGCGAACGGGTAGCTCGCGCCACGTGTCGAATTCGTACTCCTCGCCGAGCTCGTCCACGGCGCGCGCACCGCCCCCGTAGAGAAGCACGAACGCTCGCTTGGCCGTCGTCAGCTGGACGGGCGCGAACACGCGATTCAGGATCAGTACCGGCTTCGAAAGGACGTCGCTCATTGAAAGCTGGCCCGCGGCCTCCCCGCGCCAGGCTTCAGTGTAGCACCGCGATCTGGGGATCCCAGGCGGAAGGAAATCCCCGGGGCCAGGGTTGTTCAAGGATGACGTTGACCCCGTGCACATCGGGCGTACCCTTCAAGACGAAGCCATGAGTGACGTCCCCCCCGGCGACCCGTCTGATCTCGAAGGCCCTCCGAGCGAGCCGGCCGTCGAGGTCCCGGCACGCCGTCGCCGCGACGGGTCGGACGACGAGGACGACGGGTCGCGCAAGCGCCTCCTCCTTCTCGTCCCGCTCGTGATGGCGGCTGCGGCCATCGTCGCCCTCGTCCTCGTCGGCATGCAGGACAAGGGCATGTACTCGAAGCCCGTCGACGCGCTGGTCGCGGAGAAGGCCAAGTTCGTGAACAAGCCGGTGCGGGCCGAGGGCAGCCTCGTTCATGGCTCGCTCGTGAAGCGTGACTCCCCGTGCGAGTACCGGTTCACGATCGAGAAGAATGGCGCCGAGATCCCGGTGACCTACAGCGGCTGCGTCGTTCCCGACACGTTCCGCGACATGCCTGGCGTCGAGGTCGGCGTCACCGTCGAGGGGCAGCTCCGCCCCAGCGGCCAGTTCGAGGCGACGCAGGTGCTCGCGAAGTGCCCGAGCAAGTACGAGATGAAAGAGAAGGCGGCGAAGGGCGAGCAGATGCCGCACGCCGCCGCCACGCCGCCCTCGCTCTGATAGTCTGCTGCGCGTGAGCGCCGTCTACTGGATCGAGGCCTTCGCAGCGCAACGCGGGCTCCGCTACGAGGCGGACGTCGACGAGCGCTGGCTCCGCGCGTGGGAGCCGTACACCACCCTCAAGGTGCCGATCCGCTACGAGCACGCGCTCCACGCCACGGGCGGAACGGGCAGCATCAGCATCGCGCGCGCGGTCGTCGAGCTCCCGGGCAATCCCGACCCGATGCTCCAGGCTCCGCGCGAGGTCGGGACCTGGATCGCGATCGTGCAGGATGACCGCATGAAGGCGAAGGCCGCGACCACCAGCGATTTTGCAGGCGTCTTCGGCGAGGCGCTCGAGATCGCGTCGATGGTGCGCTACCCCACCGGCGATCCGACGTTCGACCACGTCTTCGCCTCCTTCGCGGAGAGCCAGGAGGGGCTGGGCGCGGCGCTGACACCGAGCCTCCGCAAGCTGCTCATCGGCTGGCGCGTCCCCGTGCACGCCGAGCTTCGTCCGGGCGGGTTCGTCCTGGCGCCGGTCTCGGTGACGGCGGACGAGAAGGGCCTCACGTGGATGCTCAACGCCGTCCACTTGTTCGGCGAGAAGGCCACGAAGGTAGCGAGGTAGCGCTGCGATCCCGTATGCTGCCGGCCGCCCACCGGGGCTCCTTCAGAGAGAAAATGCGCTCACGTCAGCTCGTCATCGGTCTCGGCCTCCTCTGCACCGTCGCGTTCACCGTCGCGTTTCCGGCCCGCGCGTTCGCCCAGTCGCCCGCGGCGCCGGCCTACGCGCCGGCCTGCGCTGCGATTAGCGTCTCGAGCGCGAAGAGCGAGGAGGCGCACGCGTTCTACAACGTGGGGCGCGCGCTCTACGACGAGGGCAACTACGACGGCGCGATCACCCAGTTCCGCGAGGCGTACCGGCGTGATTGTTCGAAGCACGATCTGCTCGTCATCATCTCGCGCTCGTACGAGCTGAAGGGCGACAAGCCCGAGGCGGTCAAGGCGCTCGAGGTGTTCCTCGATCGCGTGAAGGACAGCCCGGACGCGGGGACGCATCGCACCAAGATCGAGAACCTCAAGAAGCAGATCGCTGCGCAGCCGCCGCCGGTGGTACCGCCGCCGCCGGTGGTGCAACCGCCGCCGGAGGTGCGTGAGCACACCGTGCCGCCGTGGATCCTCGTGGGCGTCGGTGGCGCGGCCATCGCGGCGGGCGTCGTGGTGGTCGTCACCTCGCCGTCGTTACCCGACAAATGCACTGCGACAGATGGACCGAGCAAACTTGCGGGGTGTGAGCGCCTACCCGGCGAACTCGAACCCAGTTACCAGGACCGCACGAAGCGCGGCGAGGCCTCGCAGAACCAGCCCATCATCGGCGCCGTCGTGCTGGCGGGAGGTGGCGTGCTCGTGATCGGCGGGCTCCTCTGGCACTTCCTCGAGCCCACCGGTCCGGTCGCGAAGGCTGGCGTCAAGCCCTCCCTCACGCCCTCGGTCGCCCCCAGCTACGCCGGCCTGTCGCTCGGCGGCACGTTCTAAGGCAATCCCATGTCCACCGCGGTTTTGTCGGCCCGGAGTGATGCGGGCGGCGGGCTCTTGCTCGTCGCGCTCGACGTCGATCCCGAGCGCGCGGGCGCGTACACCGCTCCGGGTCAATACGTCGAGGTGCGCGCGGGGTCGGCGCGCGGCTTCTTCGTGCTCGCGAGCCAGGTCGGCGAGACGCCGTGGGAGCTGCTCGTGAAGAACGCGGGTGACGCTGCGGACGCGCTCGTCTCGCTGCCGTTCGGGACCGCGGTCGAGGTGAAGGGGCCGATGGGCAAGGGCTTCGCGGTGGCCCGCGTCGTCGATCGACCGGTGGTGGTCGCGGTGGTGGGCAGCGCGCTCGCGGTCGCGCGCCCGGTGCTCGCGACGCGCATCGCCGAGGGGGTCGCCGACAACACGTTCCTCTTCCTCGGCCTGCGCGCGCCCACCGATCTGCCGATCGCCGATGAGGTCGCAGCCTGGTCGGAGCGGGGCGTGAACGTCGTGCTCTGTCTCTCGCGCGCGGAGCTCGAGCACCATCCCGAGGTGCTGCCGAAGGCCAAGCGCGCGGCGGGCTACGTGCAGGTGGCGGTGGCGCGCGCGGTCGAGGCGGGCGTCCTCCCCCCGGGCGCGCTCGCCGTGGTGGCGGGCCCCGACGCGATGCTCGCCGACATGCGCGCGCTCTCGCGCACGTCGCCGATCGAGGTGGTCACGAACGTCTGACGGGCAGGACGTTCGCTCTTCTCGGGGGTGGAGCCGTCGGGTACCCTTTGGTCGGATGAGTAACGCGTCCGAGCTGCCGAAGGGCGGAGTGCGGCAGGGCGGCAAGGAGGAGCTGCGTGCGACGCTCCTCAAGACGTACCTGCTCCGCATCCGTTCGGAGAAGGGCGAGCGCGCCGTCCGGACCATCCTCACGAACGCGGGCATCGACCCCGGCATGGTCGACAACGAGACGGGCTGGGTCAGCTCGCTCGCCGCCAAGCGCGCGCTCCGCGGGATCTGCGAGCTGCTCGGCATGGACGCCCTCCGCCAGCGCGGCGAGTGGGTGACGAACGCCGAGGCGCTGGGCGCGATGGTGCGGATGCTCCGCTCCGCCGAGTACCCCATCGACGCGTACGAGTACCTCGCCGAGAACGCCCGCGAGGTCACGCGCATCGGCACGTGGGAGATCGCGGTGGTCGCGGCGAAGGACGCCGACAAGGAGCCGCCCTCGACCGTCGAGATCGACGCCGAGGCGCCGGCGTCGCTGCCTCCCGAGGTGAAGGCGAAGAAGAAGAACAAGTCGCGCATCCGCGCGGTGCGCCTCGTGTACCGCCCGCGCACCGACGGCTATGACGAGCCGGAGAAGCCCGACAGCGCGACCGAGGTCCTCTTCTGCGCGGCGCGCGAAGGCGAGCTCGCCGGCATGCCGCGCATCTGGGGCCTGCCCGACGCGCGCATCACCCACGAGACGTGTCTCGCCAAGGGCGACGACGCCTGCACGTACCTCTGCGAGTGGGATCTCCCGGCGACGAAGAGCGTGACCGCGCTCGCCGCGGTCTCGGCGGCGGTGGTGTGCGGGACCGCGGTCGGGGTTCCGGGCGGGCTGGTCGCGGGCGGGCTCGGCGCCGTTCTCGCTGGCGCCTTGGGCGCGGGCATCGCCCGCATGTGGGAGAAGGGCAAGCGCGAGACGGCGTCGCGCGCGTTCGAGAAGAACCGCATCGCGGCGCTCGAGCGCGGCCTCGATCTCAAGGGCGAGGCGACCCAGGCCGCCATTCCCGGCGAGCTCACGGGCACCGTCCTCGGCGGGAAGTACCGCATCGGAAAGAAGATCGGCTCGGGCGGCATCGGCGTCGTCTACGCGGCGGAGCACACCACGCTCGGCCACGAGGTCGCGGTGAAGGTGCTGCGCGGCGCGGCCGCGAAGGACGGCGGCGAGATCGCGCGCCTCCGCCGCGAGGCGTACATCCAGGTGCACATCGATCACCCGAACGTCGCGCGCGTGCACGACCTCGATCAGATGCCTGACGGCTCGATGTACGTCGTGATGGAGCGCCTCCACGGCCGCTCCCTCGCCGACAAGCTCTCGCGCGAGCACATCATCGCGCCCGGCTTCGCCATTCCGGTGTTCATCGGCGTGTGCCGCGCGCTCTCGGCGGCGCACAAGAAGGGCGTGGTCCATCGCGACCTGAAGCCGGGCAACGTCTTCCTGTGCGAGGAAGGTCCGCCGAAGGTCCTCGACTTCGGCATGAGCAAGCTCACGAGCGCCGAGTCGCTCACGCAGGCGGGCTACACCCTGGGCACGCCGGAGTACATGGCACCGGAGCAGTGCATCGGAGCGAACGTGGTCGCGCAGACCGACCTCTATGCGTTCGGCGTGCTCATGTACGAGGCGCTGACCGGCGAGCTCCCGATCATCGCGCAGAGCCGCCGCGAGCTCCTGGATCTGCACCAGCGCCAGATCCCGGTCCCGATGCGCACGCGCCGCCCCGACCTCGACATCCCCGAGGCGCTGGATCTGGTCGTGATGAAGTGCCTGAAGAAGCGCATCAACGACCGCCCCAAGAGCGCCGAGGAGCTGGAGGCGATGCTGACGGAGATCCCGCTCGAGGGCCTCCCCAAGGCGTACGCCACCCGCCCCAAGCGCAACCCTCTGCCGGTCCTCGCCAACTCCGACTCCGGAACGATCCCCGCCCTCGCAAGCGAGCCTCCCCCTCCGAAGGTGTGAGGACTCTCCGGAGCGCGCTGAGGGGTACGCGCAGCGCGGACCGAGCTTGCCGTACTTGTTTAGCGACGCCGCAGGCGCCGCGGCGCCGGCCTCCGCCGCCTCAACGCAGCACCCACACCAGACCCGCGATGCTCGCGCCGATCACGCCGACCGCCAGCGTAACGACGAGAAAATCGGTCATTGTCCAGCCACGCTTGCTCCGCGGCACGCGCACCATCTCCGAGGTATCTGCCACCACCGCTGCGATCGGCGCGGCCTGTGCCATCCGCGAAGGAGGGGCGTCCTCCTCCGGGGTGGGGGCGCGGGACACCTTGCTCGCGGGCGCTGTCGCCGGCTCGGGCGCGGCGGCGGCGCGCGCGCTGACGGGCACCGGGGGGACGTCGTCCTCACGCATCGCCTCGTCCTCCGCGGCCTCGAGCTCGGCCAGCGCGAGGCTCACCGGCTCGTCCAGCGCCAGGACGGTGAGGCCGATGCGGGCCATCATCGGCGCGCGCCACACGACGTCGCGATCGGGCGTGAGCCGCTGCTCGCCGAGGAACACGCCGTTGCGCGAGTCGAGATCGCGCAGCAGGATCTGCCCGCCACGGCGCGCCACCACCGCGTGCTCGCGTGAAGAGTCGGCGTCCGCGAGCGGAAGATCGCAGCTCTCGGCGCGGCCGATCACGTAGGCGCGCCCCTCCTCGACGAGGCGCAGCTCCTCGCCGATGTCCGGCCCCTCGGCGACGCGCACCTTCGCCACCGTGTCATCGCCCACGGCATCCATCGCGCGCTGCACCAGCGCGAACGCGAGATCGCGCGTCGCGAGGCCGAGGTCGGGCGTGGCTGGCTTGTGCCCGACCGAGAGCTCGAGCCACACGCGCCCGATGCGCACCAGGTCGCCGGTCTTCACCACGCGCGGCGTCTGCGGCATGAGGCGCACGCCGCCCACCCACGTGCCGTTGGTGCTGCCTTCGTCGACGATCGCGTAGTCGTTACCCTGGGCGCGGATGGTCGCGTGGCGCGTGCTCACGCTGGGATCGGGGAGCCGCACGTCGCTGCCCGACCCGCGGCCCAGCACCACGCGCGCGCCGTCGAACGTGAGCGAGGGCTCGCTCTCCTCACCGCGCGGGGAGCCCGTCCCGCGTGGGCTGGGCGCGCTCGCCGATCGGATCACCACGGTGATCGGCATCGGCGATCAGAGCTCGGGAATGCTCGCGTGCGGCGGGCGGAAGTCCTGCGTTTTGCGCTCGATCCAGGCGATGACGTCGAGCGCGACGTCGCGGTTCTCGTGCTGGCTGAGCTGCTGGATACCGGTCGGCGAGGTCACGTTGACCTCGGTGAGCTTGCCGCCGATCACGTCGAGCCCGACGAAGATCAGGCCGTCCTGCTTCAGGCGCGGCGCCATGTCGGCGATCATCGCGCGCTCCTCCTTCGTCACCTCGTAGGCCTCGACGCTGCCGCCGACGTGGATGTTCGAGCGGAAGTCGTCGCCCCGGGGGATGCGGTTGATGGCGCCGAGCACCTCGCCGTCGAGGAGGATGACCCGCTTGTCGCCCTTCTCCACCGCGGGCAGGAACTCCTGGACCATCGCGAGGCGCGAGCCCTCGCCGGTGACGGTCTGGATGATGGCGCGCGTGTTCTTGTCGTTGGGCACGAGCATCATCACGCCCGCGCCGCCCGCACCGTCGAGCGGCTTGATCACGCCGCGGCCGCCGACCTCCTTGACGAAGGCCATGATCTGCTCCTCGCTCGACGTGACCATCGTGCGGGGCATGTACTTCGCGAAGTGGAGCGCGTAGAGCTTCTCGTTCGCGTCGCGCAGGCCACGCGGGTCGTTCATGATCACGGTGCGGCCGCGGACGCGCTCGAGCATGAGCGTCGCGTAGAGGTACGCGGCGTCGAACGGGGGATCCTTGCGGATGAGGACCGCCTCGACGTCGGCGAGCCGCACGATCTCCGTCTCGGCGAAGACAGCGTGCGGCGGTGTGTCGCTCACGGTAAGCTGCCGCACACGCGCGAAGACGTCACCGTCCTTCACGAACAGGTCGCGCACCTCGCAGTGCAGCGACTGGTGCCCGCGCGACTGCGCAGCGCGCTGGAAGGCGAAGGTCGTATCCTTGTCCGGCAGAACCCGATCCATCGGATCCATCACGTAGACGAGCCGCATATGCGAATTTCCTCGGCCTGCACCTTAGTGTGGCGGGCACACGACGCAAAGCCCGTCCGCAGGCATCGCCTTCGACTCGCGGGCGTCGCCGTGGGTCTGGCGGCGATTGCCCTCCAGCTGGCGGCGTTTCCGGGGGCCTCCTCGGCCGCGTACCCGCCGAGCGCGCAGGGCCGGACTGCGGCTGCGACCACCGACCACTCCGACGCGACGCGCGCCGCGCTCGACGTGATGGCGGCCGGCGGAAATGCGGCGGACGGCGCGGTGGCGGCGGCGCTGGTCCTCGGCGTCGTCAATCCATCGGCGAGCGGCATGGGCGGAGGCGGGTTCGCGCTCGTCTTCACCGCGAGCGACGCGAAGGTCACCGTCCTCGACTTCCGCGAGACCGCGCCTGCCGCTTACACCTCCGAGGTGCTCTGGCCCGCGAAGAAGGCCACCGATCCTCGGCCGCTCGATCGCTTCGGTTGGACGGGGCCGCGCGGCGGCTCGGCGGGCATCCCGGGCGAGCCCGCGGGGCTCGAGCTCCTCGCGCAGCGCTTCGGCAAGCGCTCGCTCGCCGCCGATGCGGCGCCTGCGGTGTCGCTGGCGCAGAACGGCTTCTTCCTGAGCCGGCACACCGCGGAGGTGGCGGCGATGTTCAAGGAGCGCATCGCCACCGTGCCCTCGCTGACGTCGTCGTTCCTGCCCGCGGGCGCGCCCGCGCCCTTCGCGACGCGCATCCGGAGGCCCGAGCTCGCCGCGACCCTCGCGCGCTACGGCGCCGAGGGGAAGCGATCGGTCTACGAGGGCCCGACGGGGCAGAAGATCGTCGATGCCGTGGCGAGGAGCGGCGGCACCATGACGCTCGCGGATCTCGCGAGCTACGCAGTGAAAGAGCGCAAGCCGCTCTCGCGCACCATCGACGGACGCACCGTCTACACGATGCCCGCTCCCTCGGCGGGCGGGCTCATGCTCCTCGAGACGCTCTCGATGTACGGCGCGAGTCGCTCCTCACCGCTGGTCGCGCTGGGCTTCGGGTCGAGCGCGTACCTCCACACCGTCGCCGAGGTGATGCGCGGCGCCTTCGCCGATCGCGCGCGCGTCGCCGGCGATCCGGATCTCGATCCTGCCGTCGACGCCGCGTTCCAGAGCGCGCTCGAGCCGGCGCAGATCGCGGCGCGGCGCGCTCGCATCGATCCCACGAAGACGCACGCGCCGGTCGACTTCAAGACCAAGGAGAGCGGCACCAGCCACCTCGTGATCGCGGATGCCGCGGGCAACGTCGTGACGTTGACCACGACCGTCAACGGGCCCTTCGGCTCATCGATCGTCGCGGGCGACACCGGGCTCCTCCTCAACAACGAGCTCGACGACTTCACCGCGGGCGACGACGCGCAGGCCTTCGGACTCAAGGACGGAGGACCGAACCGCCCGCGCCCGCTCGCGCGACCGGTCTCGAGCATGACGCCGACCATCGTCGTCGAGGGCGGCAAGCCGATCCTGGCGCTGGGCGGCTCGGGCGGCACGCGCATCGCGACCGGCGCGACCCAGGCCGCGCTCGCCCGTCTTCTCTTCGACCTCGATCCGAACGCATGCGTCTCGCATCCGCGCATCCATACGCAGGGCCCGACTCTCCTCGTCGACGCGGAGATCGCCGCCGACGTCCGCACCGGACTCGCAGCGCGCGGCGAGTCGGTGAAGGACGAGCCCTTCACGGGCACCGCCATCCAGATGATCGCCTGGGACCGCACCCCGAACGCCCCGGTCAAGCTCCTCGCCGCCGCCGACCCGCGCAAGGGCGGTCTGGCCGCCGCGCGCTAGCGCATCACTGTTCGCGCTCCACGGCGCTGACCAGGTTGGCCGAGCTCTCGGGATCGAGATCGCTCGCCATCGCGTAGCCGACGCCGCCGTGCTGCGTGAGAGCCACGGAGTAGCCGTCCGTCTGCCCGACGCGGACCTCGGCGGTGCCGATGGCGCGCGGCGCGAGGTTCGCCCCGCCGATCTGGATCTTGCGCGGGTCGTAGACGAACACGGTGACTCGCTGCACGTCGGTGCCCCGCTTCACTTCGTACTGGAGCATCGCGGCGCGCTCGCCGCCGTGGAGGGGAACGAGGCGACCACCGACGAAGTGCGCGTTGCTGAACTGCGGCACGCGCACCGGAACGCCGACGTAGCGCTCGAACTGACGAACCTGCTTCGGGTCCGCTTGCTCGGGCGGAAGGGAGTGCGAGTGCTGCCCGACGAAGTCGCGGAGCAGATCGTCACTCAGGCCGGCAGGCACCATCGTGTCGGTCGCGCCGCGGCCGACCGGCTGCTTGGCGGCGGCGCCCCACGCCATGACCAGCGCCGCGGCGCTCGCGAGCGGGAGCATCGTGCGCCAGTGACGGAGCATCGAGGGACGCTGCGGGCGGCTGCCCGGCGTGCTCCTGCGGTCGGCGGAGGCATCGAGCCCCTCGCCCGACGCGACCAGCGCTGCTGTGCTGCTGACAGCGACGAGATCGTCTTCCTCGCGGCGCGTCTCGCGGGCGCTCTCACCGGACATCGCGGCGAGCATGCGGCTCCGGACGTCGTCCGGGGTGGAGAGCTTCACGGCCTTCTTGAGCGAGCCACGCAGCGCACGGTCGAGCGCGAGACGCTCACGACAGACTTCACACGCGGCGACGTGATCCTCGACCTCGAGGGTCTTCACCGGATCCAGCTGGCCATCGAGGTGCGCTCCGAGAAGCAATCCCATCGACTTGCACGCATCGGCGGACATGCTCAGGCGGCTCCCCTCTTCTTCGTACGGAAGGCGGCGAGGTCCGCGGGCTTCTCGATGACGCTCAGCTGGGATGAGGTCTCGGGCATGGGCTCGCCCTTGACGATACCGAGGGCCAGCGCGTGATTGTAGAGCGAACGCTGGAGCAGCTTCCGGCCGCG
>JAYTBL010000922.1:0-2804 GCA_043736975.1 Polyangiaceae bacterium | reverse complement strand
CGCTCCCTGCTTCCTTCCCACGGTCGGTCACCCTCCCGCAGTTGCAGTTCGCTTCGATCACCGATGACCTGCTTTCGAGAGGACTTACACCTCCAAGGTAATGCCCATGCTGGGCGCACGAGCCTCGCGAAGCGAGGGGCGATGCCCCACCTGCTAGATGTCGAGGTTGCGGACGTTGAGGGCGTTGGTCTCGATGAACGCGCGGCGCGGCTCCACCTGGTCGCCCATGAGGATGGTGAAGATCTGGTCGGTCTGCACCGCGTCGTCGAGGCGGACCTGGAGCATCACGCGCGCGTTGGGATCGAGCGTGGTCTCCCAGAGCTGCTCCGGGTTCATCTCGCCCAGACCCTTGTAGCGCTGGATGTGCCAGCCCTTACGACCGCGCTGATCGATGAACTCCCAGAGCGCGTCGGAGTCCTCGATCTCGGTCTCGGGCTTGCCCGCGCCCTCCGCCGGCTCTTCGCCCTCCTCGACCGCGGCGCCCGTGACCTTGGGGGTCGTCTGCGCGAAGTAGGGCGCGGGGCCGATCGAGCGGACGTCCTGCTCGATCGAGTAGAGCTCCTCGTACTCCGCGGACTCGACGAGCGCCCAGTCGAGCACCACCTCGCGCGCTGCGGAGCCGGGGCGCGGCTTGATGTGCAGCGAGGACGCGCCGTGCTCCGCCTCGGGGACAATGTCGATGGTGAGGGGGAAGATGTCCGGGTACTTCTTCTCCAGGCGCGCGCGGATGAGCGGCACCGCCCGCTCCACCTTCTCGCGATCGCGGAGCTCGGTCTTGCCGAGGCCGCTCGCCTTGAGCACCGCAGCGACGATCTTCGCGTCGGCCCGGCGCTCGATCTTGGAGAGCGCGCGCCGGAACATCCGCAGCCGCTCCGACAGCTTGAGCAGCGGCTCGCCCGCGAGCTTCGGCCCCTTCGACGCGCGCACGGTGAGACCACCGACGCCCTGCTCGAGGAAGAAGCGATCGAGCGCCCCCTGGTCCTTCATGTAGAGCCCCTTCTTGCCCTTACCGACGCGGTAGAGCGGAGGCTGCGCGATGTAGAGGTACCCCTTCTCGAGGATCTCCGGCATCTGGCGATAGAAGAACGTGAGCAGCAGCGTGCGGATGTGGCTGCCGTCGACGTCGGCGTCGGTCATGAGCACGATCTGGTGGTAGCGGAGCTTCGTGATGTCGAAGCTCCCGCCCTGCTCGGGGCTACCGATGCCGCAGCCGAGCGCGGTGATCAGCGTGCCAATCTCCGCAGACGAGAGCATCTTGTCGAGACGCGCGCGCTCGACGTTGAGGATCTTGCCCTTGAGGGGGAGGATCGCCTGGGTCTTGCGGTCACGCCCCTGCTTTGCCGAGCCTCCTGCGGAGTCTCCCTCGACGATGTAGAGCTCGCTCGACTCCGGGTCCTTCGACTGGCAGTCGGCCAGCTTGCCGGAGAGACTCGTGTAATCCATCGTCCCCTTGCGCACGATCTCGCGGGCCTTGCGCGCCGCCTCGCGAGCCTTCGCGGCCATGATTGTCTTCTCGACGATCTTGCGCGCGGTGGCCGGGTTCTCCTCGAAGAACGCGCCGAGCTTGTCGCCCATCACCGCCTCGACCGCGGTCTTCGCCTCGCTCGAGACGAGCTTGTCCTTCGTCTGCGACGAGAACGAAGGGTCCTGGAGCTTGACGCTGATGACCGCGGTGAGGCCCTCGCGAATGTCCTCGCCGGTGAGGCCGTTCTTTACCTCCTTGAAGAGGTTCGCGCTGGCGCCGTAGGCGTTGAAGACGCGCGTGAGCGCGCCCTTGAAGCCCGTGAGGTGCGTGCCCCCGTCCTTGTTGTGGATGTTGTTCGTGTAGGGGAAGATCTGCTCGGCGTACGTGGAGTTCCACTGGAGCGCGACCTCGACGGTGACTGGCGTCCCGTTGTCCGCCGGCACATCGGCGATGATGTGCACGACCTTCTCGTGGACGGGCTCCTTCGTCTTGTTCAGGTGCTCCACGAACTCGCGGATGCCCCCCTTGTACTCGAAGGTCTCGTCGCGCCCCTCGCCGCGCTCGTCGGTCAGCGTGATGACGAAGCCGGCGTTGAGGAACGAGAGCTCGCGCAGGCGGCTGGCGAGGATGTCGTAGCTGAACTCGGTGCTGGGGAAGATCTCGGCGTCCGGCTTGAACGTGGTCTTCGTGCCCGTTTTGTCGGTATCACCGATGACGGCAAGCGGGGTGAAGGGGACCCCGCGACGGTACTCCTGAAGGTAGACGTGTCCCTCGCGCTTGATCTCGACCTTGAACCACTCGCTGACCGCGTTGACGGCGCTCACGCCGACGCCGTGAAGACCGGCCGAGACCTTGTAGCTGGAGTGATCGAACTTGCCGCCGGCGTGGAGGACCGTGTGCACGACCTCTGCGGCGCTGATATCACGACCGAGCTTGAGCGACTGCTCGAGGTGCTTGCCCGTCGGGATGCCGCGCCCGATGTCCTCGACGGTCACCGAGCCGTCGAAGTGCACGGTCACGTCCATCCGTGAGCAGTGACCGCCGAGATGCTCGTCGACCGAGTTGTCGACGACCTCCCACACGAGGTGGTGGAGCCCCGAGCCGTCGTGGACGTCGCCGATGTACATGCCCGGGCGCTTGCGAACGGCCTCGAGTCCCTCGAGAACGGTGATGTTGTCGCTGCCGTAGTCCGAAGACGGCGGATTCGAGGCGCTCGCCGGATTAGGAAGCGGTCCTGCAGCGGCGGGAACGGGCGATTCGGGCGGAACTTGCGTCATTGCGAGATTTGATTCCTACGTTTGATTCGCGCGCTTCTCGGATTGAGGGGAGCGTTTGAAGG
>JAYTBL010000921.1:0-15363 GCA_043736975.1 Polyangiaceae bacterium | reverse complement strand
AGCCGAGGAAGCGGAAGCCCACGCCGGTGGCGAGCCCGCTCGCGACCAGCGCCGCCAGCACCGCGCTCGCGCCGGGGATCGGCACCACGCGGACGCCCGCGGCGATCGCCGCCTTCACCAGCGCATCACCGGGATCGCTCACCGCGGGAGTCCCGGCGTCGGTCACGAGCGCCACCGAGTCGCCGGCCTGCATGCGCTCCACCAGTCGCGCGACGTCGCGCTCGCTCGAGTGCGCGTGCAGCGAGTCGAGGGGCTTGCCCATCACGCCGAGGTGCGAGAGCAGCTGGCGCGTCCGGCGCGTGTCCTCCGCGGCGACGCGCTCGCACGACTTCAGTACGTCGATGGCGCGCAGCGTGAGATCGGAGAGATTGCCGATCGGAGTCGCGACGACGTAGAGGCTGCCTGGCGCCCGGGGGGAAGACACGACGGGGGACGACACTCCCGCGCCGCCGCTCTACAGCGAGTCCGTCGCGTCGCCCATCTCGCGCTTCAGGTAGTCGCGGAGGCGACCGAGCAGCCGCTGCTCGAGCTGCCGCACGCGCTCGCGCGAGATGCCGAAGCGGTCGCCGAGATCCTGGAGCGTGAGCGGGTCGTCGGCGACGAGGCGGAGGTCGAAGATCGCGACGTCTTTCTCCTTGCCGGAGAGCGTGGCGCGGAAGTCGGCGAGCTTGTCCTTGAGCAGCGCCTGCAGCTCGTTGTCGGCCATCTGCGTCTCGGGCCCGGCCCCGACGCTCGGCATCATGTCGACCTTGGAGATGGCGCGGCCGTCGGCGTCGCCCACCGGCGCGTCGAGCGATTTCTCGCTCTGGGCGAGGCGCACGTCCATCTCGGCGACGTCGCTCTCGGGCACGTTGAGCTGCTTGGCGATCTCGGCGTTGGTGGGGTCGATGCCCATCGCCTGGAGCTCGCCGCGCTTCTTCCGCAGGTTGAAGAACAGCTTGCGCTGCGCCTGCGTGGTGCCGAGCTTCACGAGGCGCCAGTTGTTGAGGATGAACCGCAGGATGTACGCGCGGATCCACCACGCCGCGTAGGACGACAGCTTGACGCCGCGGTACGGGTCGTAGCGCTTCACCGCCTGCATGAGGCCGATGTTGCCCTCCTGCACGAGGTCCATGATGTTCTTGTAGGCGCGGCGGTACTCGTAGGCGATCTTCACCACCAGGCGCAGGTTCGCGGTGACGAGCCGGGCCGCGACCGCGGGGTCCTGCGTGGTGAGGAACTTCGCGGCGAGCGCGTGGGTCTCCTCGGGCGTGAGCAGCGGATGGCGCTGGATCTCGCGGAGGTACGACGTCATCGGGTCGAGGCGCTCCATCGAGTGCCCGACGCCGCGCGCCAGGTTTCGTGAAGCGGGCACGTCCGCGACGTCGATCTCCACGTCGCCGTCGCGCGGCTCGGCAAACGCATCCTCGTCCGCGATGGCGGGCCCGGAGCCAGCGGCCGGCTCGGCGTCGCTCGAAGGGCCGTCGGCCTCGACGGCCGCCTCGTCCTTCTCCTCGTCCTTCTCCTCGTCCTCGTCCTCGCCGTCCGCACGTGCGGCGGGGGGGCTTGCCTTCGCCGCGCCCGTCTTCTTGGCAGCGGTCTTCACTGCGGTCTTGACTCGAGGAGTCCGCGCCGGAGTACCTGAAGACGTCTTGGGCGAACGGGGCACGGGCTCGGGATGTACCATGACCTCACCGGTAGAGGAACACCGTCGCCGTCATCACGATGGCCATGATCAAGGCTACCAACAGCTCGTGCCCGAACCCTGTTCCGGGAGCGCGAGACGATCGAAGTGCGATGCTCTCGCGCAGCGGCCCGTGGCGCTCGAAATCCGTGTGGCTCGGCATGGCTCGACTGTGGGGTCGATAACGCGTCGCGTCAATGGGCCCGCTGAATCGCGACAACGCGAGCTATTTCCATCACTTGTGGGGGGTCGACATTGACACGGGGTGGCAGGTCCGTATCCTCGACGATCGTGAAGGGTGCTCCGCCAGACAGCGCGCTGGGAAAGCTCGCCCTGGCCGGCGCGGACTTCGATGCGTTCCTCGAGCCGATCCAGCCTGCCCCCCGTGCCGGCCAGGCGATCCGCCCCGTGCCTGCGGCCCAGCGGCGCGTCCTTCGCGAGCGCATCGAGGTCTGGGCGCGCGGCATCGTTCCGCGTCTCGAGCAGCTCGGCGTCGCCGTCGAGGTGGTCGTGCCCGACGAGGTCGAGCAGCACCTCTCCTCGCGCGCGCCGCGATCCATCGCGCAGCGCGTGATCTTCGTGCGCGACGCGTTCGGTCGCTCGGGCGTACCGCGCACCGAGCCTGACGCCGACCCGCTCCGCGCGCACGCCTACCTCGCGCTCACCATCGACAGCGTGCACGTCGAGGTCGCGCTCGAGATCTGCCCCGAGGCCGAGGCCGACGTGAAGAACCTCCGCGCCCGGCTCGGCGATCCCACGCGTCTCCTCGAGCTGACGACGCTCTTCGAGACCCTCCCCCTGGAGTTCGCGATCGGCGTCATCGGCGTGCCGAGCTTCCCGCGCGCCGAGAGCGCCAACGCCGACGACGTCCGCGCCCTGCTCGACGACAGTCAGCGCAACCGGCGTCCGCTCTGGCTGGGCTGGAGCGTCAAGCGCGAGATCGCGCTCGCGCACTCGAGCGATCTCGACGAGCAGCTCGCCGACGCGCTCGTCGTCCTCGCCCACGCTTACAAGCTGCTGGCGTGGGCGCCCGACAACGATCTCATCGGCGCGGGGAGGCGCGGCGCCTGGCGCGCCGGGCGCGCACGCAACGAGGAGCGGCGCGAGCGCGGCCGCGAGGAGCGGCGCAAGCGCCGGAACGTGAGCAGCAAGAAGCCCGCGCGCGTCGAGGGCACCCGCCGCGAGCGCGAGGACGCGCGGCGGCTGCTCACCGTCGCCGAGCGCGAAGGCGCGGGGCCGGTCTCGCGGGCGCAAGGCGACGACGCGACGGCGGAGCACGACAAGCGCGGCGAGGGCCCGGGCGGTCGCGCGCTGCCGGCGCGGAGGCCGATGCTCCAGACCATGATGCGCGCGCGCGGCGCCCGACCGTCGCTCACCGAGGTCGACCCCCGGATCCCGATCGAGAAGGGCACGCGCGTCCGCGTGCTCGCGGGCCCGTTCGCCAACAAGGCGGGGGTGGTGGAGGAGCTCGACTCGAAGGGTCGCGCCCGCGTCCGCCTGGGCCTGCTCGCCGCGACCCTGAGCCTCAAGGACATCGTCGCGTCGACCGAGGGTGTCCGTCCCATGCTCACCAGCTCGCATCGCCGTCCCCGTGGCTCACGCTCGCGCTGACAAAACGCGTTCGGCAGCGCGACCGGCCCGCGCCTCGCGGCATCCAAACCCCGCCCGACTCTGCTATTGACCGGGCGGCCGCGTGTCAGCAACGACCCACCCCAGAAGCCTCCCGTCCACGTTTCCGATCACGCTCGGGGGTCAGTTCCGAAGGCACCTTCCCCGTTACATCGCGGGCACGGTGATGCTCGCCACCTTCCAGCTTTGCCTGAACCGCATCGACTGGCTGTGCAAGGCGGCGATCGACGCGGTGTTCGGCGGCACGCCCGATCGCGTCACCGGCCCCGCGGTCACCATCTTCGCGCTCGCCGTGGTGGCGTTCGTCGCCCGCGTGTCGAGCCGCTGGTTGATCTTCAACGCCGGGCGTGACGCGGAGTACCAGCTGCGCGCGCTGCTCCTGCACCGCCTGCATCGGCTCGGCACCGCGTTCTACCGGACGATGTCGGCGGGCGAGATCATGAGCCGCTCGACCGGCGATCTCCAGCAGGTCCGCCTGCTCCTCGGCTTCGGCATCCTGAACGTCATCAACGTGCTGCTCGCGTTCGGCAGCGCGCTGCAGGTCATGGCGACCATCAGCGGCAAGCTCACGCTCGTCTCGTTCGTGATGATGCCGTTCATGATCGTCATCACGCGCCAGTTCTCGCGCGCGATGTTCATGAAGACCCGCGAGAACCAGGAGACACTCGGCAGGCTGAGCGAGGTCCTGCAGACGAACCTCGCCGGCGTCCGCGTCGTTCGAAGCTTCGCGCTCGAGAAGCGCGAGCGCGGTCGCTTCGACAAGGCGAACGTCGCTTACCTCGAGGCGAGTCTCTCCCTGGCGCGTCTCCGCGGCCTGATGGGCCCGATGGTCGGCGCGGCGAGCTCGATCGGCGTGCTCGCCTTCTTCTGGTACGGCTCCACGCTGCTCCAGCGCGGCATCGAGCACGGCGGCATCACGCGCGGCGACTTCTTCGCGTTCTGGCTCGCCTACGGGCGCATGACCTGGCCGATGGTGGCGCTCGGCTTCTCGATCTCGATCGTGCAACGCGGCCGCGCTGGCTACGAGCGCCTCAAGCAGATCTTCGATGCCGTCCCCGAGGTCACCGATGGTCCGCTCCCCGAGCCGACGGAGGTGGCGGGCGCCATCGCGGTGCACGGCCTGACCTTCGCGTACGGCGATCACAAGGTGGTCGACGACGTGTCGTTCGCGGTCCCGGCGGGCCGATCCATCGCCATCGTCGGCCGCACCGGCTCCGGCAAGTCGACCGTCGCCATGCTCCTCGCGCGTCTGCTGCCCACGCCGGCGGGAGCGGTGCGCATCGACGGCGCCGACGTCTGCGATCTACCGCTCTCCGCGGTGCGCAAGGCGATCGCCTACGCGCAGCAGGACGCGTTTCTGTTCTCCACCACCGTCTCGCGCAACATCGGCTTCTGCCTCGACGAGTGCGACTCCGACGCCGCCCTCGCGCGCATCCGCGACGCCTCGCGCGAGGCGCAGGTGCTGGAGGAGGCGCTGGGGTTGCCGGATCAGTTCGACACCGTCGTCGGCGAGCGCGGCGTCCAGCTCTCGGGCGGGCAGAAGCAGCGCATCGCGCTCGCCCGCGCGCTGGTTCGCGAACCCAAGGTGCTGGTGCTCGACGATCCGCTCTCCGCCGTCGACGCCAAGACCGAGTCGGCGATCCTCGATGCCATCGAGCGCCAGGCCGCGTCGCGCACCGTGATCCTCATCACGCACCGCGTGGCCGCGGCCTCGCGCTGCGACGACATCGTGGTGCTCGACGAAGGCCGCGTCCTCGAGCACGGCACGCACGCCGCGCTGGTGGAGGCCGGGGGCCTGTACGCGAAGTTCGCCGCCGAGCAGTCGGCGAAGTCCGAGGTCGAGGCCATCGACGTCGACGAGCCGCTCCCGCCTCCGGTGGTCGCGTGAGCGCCAAGCCCACCACGCCCACCTCGGCCGCGCAGACCGTGGCGCTGAACGCGGTGGAGGGAGCGCGCAAGGGCGCGGGGACGATGCGCGACTTCCACGAGGAGGAGCGCCTGGGCAGGGCCTACGACACCCAGCTGCTCGCGCGTCTCTGGCCGTTCGTGAAGCCGCACGCGAGGTTCGTCTTCGCGTCGCTGTCGATGATCATCCTGGCGGCGATCCTGGGGCTGATCCGCCCGCTCATCATGGGCCGGCTGGTGGCCAACGCGCAGAACGAGGAGCCGGGCGGCCTGCTGCGCTACGGGGTGCTCCTGTCGCTGGTGGTCGTGGGCACGCAGATCCTGGCGTTCGTACAGATGTACACGATGCAGATCGCCGGCGCGCGGTCGATGGCCGACCTGCGCAGCGCCGTCTTCCAGTTCATGCAGCGCCTCGAGCTGCGCTACTACGACCGCACACCGGTGGGCAGGCTCGTGACGCGCGCGACCAACGACGTCGACGCGGTGGGCGAGCTCTTCGCCTCCGGCGTACTCAACGCCATCGGGGACCTCGTCTCGCTGATCGGCATCGTCACGATGATGCTGATCCTCGACGCTCGCATGTCGCTCATCGCGTTCGCCGCGCTGCCGGTGGTGGGGGTCGTGGTCTGGTACGTGCGCGGCCGCGCGCGCCACGCCTACCGCGCCATCCGCGTGAAGACCGCGCGCCTCAACGCGTTCCTCAACGAACAGGTCTCGGGCATGAGCGTGGTGCAGGCGTACGCGCGCGAGGCCAGCATGGCCAGCGAGTTCGACGACATCAACGTCGAGTACCGCAACGCCAACCAGCAGTCGGTGTTCTACGAGGCCGTGCTCGATGCCGCGATCGAGCTGGTGGGCACGGTCTGCATCGCGTCGATCCTGTGGTGGTCCGGCCTGAAGCGCGTGAGCGACGGCGCCATCACCTTCGCGCTGGTGGTGGTCTTCACGCAGTACATCAAGCAGTTCTTCGAGCCGGTCAGCCTCCTCGCCACGCGCTTCACGGTGCTGCAGTCGGCGATGAGCGGCGCGGAGCGTATCTTCCAGCTGCTCGACGAGAAGTCGCTCGAATCGGAGGCCAAGCCGAGCGCGCCGGCTGCAGCCGCCGGCGCCGAGCATCCCGGCGAGGCGGTCGCCCTCCAGGACGTCACGTTCTCCTACAAGAAGGGCGTTCCCGTTCTACGCGAGGTGTCTTTCACCGTGAAGAAGGGCGAGCGCGTCGCGCTGGTGGGCGCCACCGGCGCAGGCAAGACCACGGTCACCGCGCTCCTCTTGCGGCTCTACGAGCTCGATCAGGGCCAGGTGCGCGTCCTCGGCAAGGGCATCGAGAGCTACGACCGGCGCGAGCTGCGCGATCTCTTCTCGGTGGTGCCGCAAGACGTCTTCCTCTTCGCCGGTACGGTGGCCACGAACGTCGCGATGAGCGACGAGGAGCCGGACTTGAAGCGCGTCGAGCAGGCCCTGGCGCGGGTGGGCGCGCTCGATCTCTTCATGCGTCGTCCGAACGGCCTCCAGGCGCGCGTCGACGAGCGCGGGGCGAACTTCAGCGCCGGCGAGCGCCAGCTGCTGGCGTTCGCGCGGGCGCTCTACAAGGACACCCCGCTCCTGATCCTCGACGAGGCGACGGCCAGCATCGACTCCGACACCGAGTCCCGCCTCCAGAGCGCGCTCGAGGCGGTGATGGAAGGCCGCACCGCGCTGGTCATCGCGCACCGCCTGTCGACCATCCGCGCCGTCGATCGCATCGTGGTCTTCCACCGCGGACGGGTCGTCGAGGCCGGCTCGCACGACGAGCTCGTGTCGCAGGGCGGCGTCTACGCGCGGCTCTACCGGCTCCAGTTCGCGGTGGAGGAGCTCGAGAAGGAAGAGACCAAGGTCGAGCGTCCCTCCGCCGCCACCGGCTGAGAACCCCGGGTTTCGGGCTCAGCGTGCGAGGACGCGAAACGCCGACCAGTCGGCGGCAGGTTCGCGCGCTCGAATGACGGAGGTCGCCGTACGGACCGCGCCCGCGAGCGCGCCTTCCCCGGCAAGATCGCAGACCGCGTCCGCAGCGCTACCTGCGTAGAGCGCCTCGGCGAGGCTCCTGGCGAGCGTGTCGGCGACGGGGCGCGTCGGCGCCAGCACCTCCTCGGCTCCGGCCGCGACCATGGCCTGCGCGAGGCCGAGCCCCTCGGCGCCACCCGTACTCCGCGCTGCGTCGCATCCCGAGAGCACCACCTTGCGCGGAGCCGGGGCGAGCGCGAGCAGATCACCGATCGAGAGGAGACCTCCTTCGGCGAGCGGCAGCGCGCTCTCCCATCCCTCGGCACCGGCGAAGATACCGTGACCCGCGTAGTGGAGGAGACCGACCTGCCCGAGCCTCGCCGTGACGGCGCGGCTCGTCGCCTCGGGTCCAAGCAGAAGTTGCGCTGGCATCTGCGCGCCAACCGCGTTGGCGACGAAGACCGCCTCTTCGCGCGCGGCGGGGAGGTTCGAGCTCGGATCGCCGATGACCAGGGCACGACGATCGAACGAGGTGCTCGGGGCGCCGCGGAGACCGATCGGATAGTCGACGGCAACCGACGCGAGGAGCGGCTCGCCCCTGAAGGGCAGCGCATGGACGTCGACGCGGCGCCACGCGCCGAACGCTCGCACGCGAACGCGGCGCGAGAGCGCGATGCGCGCGGCGATGGGCTCGAGCAGCGCGCTCGCGAGAGCGGCCGGCGCCGCGCCGTCCGGCTCGGGGACGCGATGCGAGGTCGTTCGTGCGGAGTCGATCACGATCGCCAACCAACCCGTCTCGCCCGGGTGAACGAGGAGCTCGAGATCTCCGACGCCCGGTCGCTCCGCGCGCGCGGCGCCCGCGTCATTGTCGCTCGACTGCGGCGCCAGCACCGCCAGCGCCGCCTCCAGCGACACACGGAGCGCGCGCTCGCGTTCCATCCGAGCGCCGGTGGCTCGCGCCAGGGCATCCGCCGGGAGCTTCCAGTCGCCCGCGGCTTCGGCATCGAGCGCCTCTCGCGCCGCGCGGTAGGACCGCACCGAGCTCTCCCATTGCGTGCGGGCCTCGGCCCCGAGGCGCTCGATGCGCAGCGCGCGCTCGACGCTGCCGAGGACGCGCCCTCGCGAGCGTCGCGCGACGCGCGCGGCTTCGTCGGCGCGGCCGAGGGTGACCAGCAGCTCCACCGCGGATCGCGCGCTCCGCGAGCGATCTGCGACGAACGCGCCGCGGCCTTCGCCGAGCGGCACCAGCAGCATCGCTCGGTCCACGACGTCCTCTGCTGCGAGCAGTGCGGCGGCCGCCTCGGCACGACGGCCGAGCGCCATCTGGGCCTCGGCGCGCCCGACCAGCGCGCTCCACTCCGGCTCCAGGGCCACTCCGGCACGAGCGAGCGCGAGCTCCTCGTCGAAGCGCGCCAGCGCCCGATCCGCGGCCCGCTGCGCGAGGAGGATGCGGGCCTCGAGATCGAGCCATGAGAGGCGCTCGCTCCCGCGCGGCTCCCGCACGCTGGCGCGCGCCTGATCGAGGAGCTTCTTCGCGCGTTCGGCGTCGCCTTCGCCGAGCGCCAGGCGGGCGAGGTTGCCCAGCGCAAAGCTCTTCAGGTAGACGTCCGAGCAACCTTCGACCGCGACCGCGCGCTCCAGCGGCGCGCGCGCATCCTCGCGTCGGTCGCCAGCGGCCTCGTTCGCCAGGAGCGCCCCCCACCCGAGATCGTTCGCGACCTCGACGCGCTCACAGCCCTTCACCTCGGGATCGCGCTCCAGCGCGCGGAGGATCTCGAGCGATTCGCGCGCGCGACCGAGCGCCTGCATCTCGAGGGCGAGCGCGGCGCGAGCGTTCCGTTCGAGTCGCGTCATGCCCAGCGCTCGGGCGCGCGCCTCGGCATCGCGCAGGAGGGCGAGCGCGGCGCGGCGATCGCCGCTCTCGGACGCCAAGATGCCTCGATAGTAAGGCTCTCTCGCGCGTCCCTCGGGGTACCGCTTCACGTCGCTGGCGATGGCGTCGAGCGCGGCGCGCGCCTCGTCGTAGCGATGGCTTCGCTGGTGCAGCGCGAACGCCAGCGCGAACGAGTCGTCCACGGCCTCCGAGACGCGGCCTGCCGTGCGATGGGAAAGGATCGCCTCCCGGAACAGCGCAAATGCTTGCTCGGCGTGACCTTCGGCGAGCGTGATCCGGGCGAGGAGGTCCTTGGCTGCGCTCCGCTCGGCCTCGTCCCCGGTGGCCGCGTGGGCGTCGGCAACGGCCCGCGCGCTCGCCAGCTCGCCCTTGGCGCGGAGCGCCTTTGCTTCGTCGAGCCAGGCGAGCTTGCGGCTGGCGCCGAGGTCGAGGCCGAAGGCCGCGGCTCGGCCGTCGACCGTGGCGCGGACCACGACCCGCGTCGCGCCCGCCGGGACGTCGACGCGATGGCGAACCAGCGCGTCGTCCTCGGCGCTACGCGGGACGAGGACGCGCTTCGGCGCGCCCTCGTCGAACGCCGCCTCGATCACCATGCCCTGCGCGGCTCGGGGAACGACGAGCCGCAGCTCAAGCGGGTCAGTGAGCTCGCAGACGATCCTCGAGTCACGCAAGATCACGGCGGCGCAACCGGCGAACGTCACGTCGAGCGCCGCGTCGCTCGGGGGAGGCGGCGGCGCGTCGCGACGACAGGCAGCGACCAGGGAAATGAGCCCCAGGAGCGTCGCCCCGAAAATCGACCGCTCACATGTCAGACCCACGGTCCTGCCGGCGTAGTCCACGGTGCCTCCCCCGACCATCCCCAAAACAACCGCACCCGCCAGCCCACCCTCGGAGCTTCTCATGTCCCTTCGTTCGATCGTCTTTTCGTCGCTGTTCTCTCTCTGTCTCGCCGCCCCGGTCCTCGCGATCGGTTGCGCCGCGCCCACCGACGCGGATGACTCCGAGGGGCAGGTCGAGGAGACCCAGGACGAGCTCACCGCCGCCGCCTCGCAGCTGCTCGGCTCGTACTACACGCAGGCGCCGGGCTTTGGCGGATTCGCGCGGCTCGAGCTGAAGGCGAACGGCAAGTACACCGCGCAGGTGGATGGCGCGGGCAAGGTCGTGTGCGTCGCGTCCCCCTGCCTTCTGCCGGAGAGTGGCACCTGGAACGCATCGAAGAAGTCCGGTGGCGGCTTCCGCCTGCGCGTGACCCCTTCCGGCAAGGGCTGGCGCTTCTATGACGCGGCGAAGACGGGCGGCGGCGCGCCGGCGTTGAAGCTCTCACGCGCAGGCGTCACGACCACGCTGAACAAGCTCGCCGCGGGGCAGTGTCTTGGCAACGCCGACTGCAAGGCCACCGAGGAGTGCGAGCCGGGCGTGTGCCTGATGTACTGCGAGGTCAACGACCCGTTCTGCTGCGGCCCGTCGACCTGCCAGCCGAAGCTCCCCCCGCCTCCCCCGCCGTCCGCGTGCGCCGGCGCGTGGCTCGATCAGGTCGGGGGCTGCCGTGGCCTCGCCGATGAGGGCCTGCCGGCCTCGTGCTGCGCGGGCCTCACCACCCCGTGCGGCGCGAGCAGCTGCGGCGTGGGTAAGGTGTGCTGCAACCCGCTCGCCGGCATCTGCACCAACCCCGGAGAGTTCTGCATTCAGTGATCTGAATAGCGACCTAAGGTCTGCAATTCTGGATAGTTAAGGGCCTTGATTGTCTTACCTTTCATGCTAGGAACACACACCAAGAAGATGCGCTCGGCCTCCGCTATCGCTCGCCTCGTCCCCGTGGTGCTCGCCTCGCTCTTCGCGATGGGGTGCGCTTCGGAGTCGGGAGCGACGGATGAACGCTTGCCCGGAAGCGAGGGCGAGGTCGCGTCCACCGACGACGAGATCCGCGCCTCGTGCGCGAGCCCGCGGAAGTACTTCGCGACGTTTGGAGACGGCAGCGGCACGTGCACCCCCATCACGGGTAACCGGGGGCGGTGGCTCCCCGAGCCACTCTTCCACGATGCGCCCGCCGATGTGCAGACGTCGGCGTGTGCCTTCCGCTGGTCAGGCGCGCGTGGCTCGCGTCCCGATCGCGAACGCCTCATCGAGCAGGTCGGCCTCCAGAACGGGCTCGCCCCCGCCTGCGGCGACGCGACGGACGTGAGCGTCGCCAACGTCGAACCGATCCTGCAGATCGACACCACCGGCATGGCGGGCTCGGTCGGCTGCGACGTGTGCGGCATCGTGAAGGACCGTGTCGTCTTCGCCGTCCTGCCGCCAGAGAAGATCTTGCTCAAGCAGTTCGCGGTTCGCCTCTCCAATGGCAAGGAGCGCGCGTTCCAGATCGCCGCTACCGAGGGGCGTGCCGTGAGCGTCACGCTCCCGGCGCCGCCGCGCGGCACCAAGTATGTGCAGGGCCGTGTCCCGATCTTCTAGGTCGCGTGCCGGCGGCGCTCGACACAACCTCTCCTGGTCCGGCTAGAGTCGGGGCGGTTTGGACGAGCGTGACCTCCTCGATCGTGCGCTCTCGGGAGACGCTCCGGCAACGCGGCGGCTCGTGACCGTTCTCATGCCCGTCGTGCAGGTGCGCGTCGCCCGGATTCTGGTGCGGCGGCGCGGCGCGAGCGGTCGCGATGTCCGGCAGGAGGTCGCGGATCTCGCGCAGGACGTCTTCATGGCCCTCTTCGCCGATGACGGCCGGGTGCTGCGCGCCTGGGACCCCGCGCGCGGCCTCTCCCTCGCGAGCTGGTGCGGGCTGGTCGCCGAGCGCGAGACCGCGTCCATTCTGCGGAGCGGCCGCCGCAGTCCGTGGACCGAAGCGGCGACCGAGCTCGACGAGCTCGAGGAGGCGCTGGGCGGAGTGCAGGACATCGAGGTCCAGGTCTCGTCCCGCGAGCAACTCGGACGGCTCGTCGACCGGCTCCGCGAAGCGCTGTCGCCACGTGGCCTCGAGCTCTTCCATCGGCTCATCGTCGAGGAGGAAACGGTGGAGTCGGTGTGCCTGTCGACGGGGATGAGCAGCGACGCGGTCTACGCGTGGAAGAGCCGCATCGCGAAGGTCGTCCGAAAGCTCGCGGCAGATCTTGCGGCGAGCGAGCCGCGCACGGTCGTGAAAGCGCCGGCCCGCGAGGAAAATCTGTCAGAAGACGCGGGCCCCTCGCGTAGATCAGACGAGGAGACGAGATGAAGAACGACCTTCTCGGCCAGGTCCGTGACCACCTGCGAGGCGAGCGCGCCGATGACGCCGCGCTCGAGGCGGTGGCGCGTGGCGAGACCGTGGCGGAGCTCGAGCTTCGCGCGCTGGAAGATCGCGAGCTCGCAGCCCTGGTGGCGGCGAGCCGCCCGCTCGGCGCAGACGTCGAGGCACGGATCGCGGCGCGCGTGACCGGCGAGGCCGCGCCCGCGAAGGCCGGTTCGAAGCCGACCGCTCCCAGGCCGAACGTCGTCTCCTTCGCGCGGCGCATCGGCGTCATCGCCGGACCGCTCGCGCTCGCCGCTGCGGTCCTGCTCTGGGTCCTCGCCGGACGCAACGGCGCGACGGGGCCCACGCTCTTGCCCGGCTACACCGTGTCCGCGACCAGCGACCAGACGATGCGCGGCGTCACCGATCCGCCGTCCGCAGCCTTGCGCCTGCACGCCGGGGACGCTCCGTTCGAGATCGTCCTGCGTCCCGCGACGACCGCCGGCGCCAAGGTCGTCGCCTACGCGTTCGCGATCGGGGAGGGCGAGCCCAACCCGATCGAGGCGAAGGTCGAGATCGCGCCCGAGGGCGGGATCCGTATCCGGGGGCGCGCCGGCGCGCTGGTCGGGGCGCGCGAGGTGCGCATCGTGATCGGCGTCCCCACGGGGTCGATCAAGCGCTTCGACGACGCGCTCGCCCGAGCCCGCGACGCCAGGAGCGACGCCTCGGTGCGCGTCATCACGATCCCGATTCTCCGCGAATAGCTCCGGGGCTAGCACCTGCTCTGCGCGGCGTCGTAGCGTTTTCGCTCGTGGGGCGATGCGCGGCAGCAGCGGTTCGGGAGGCGGTCTTTGCGCTGCTCGTCGCGGTGGCGGTGCCCGCGCTCGGCGCCGAGGCCCAGGCCGCGGGCGACGCTCGCGTGTACGCGCAGAACCCGGCGCGCCCGCTCGCGCCGGCCGGCGGGGCATTCTTTCTGCAACGTGGACCGGGGCCATCGCCTGAGAGCGACGCGCTCCGCGCGCTGACCGGCGCCTCGACCGACGCGGTCTCCCTGGGCTGTCGCGGTCTACGACGGACGAACCCGCCGCAGCCTGGATACGTCCAAGGGCGAGGCTGAAGCTCTATCCCGTAGCTCGTGACATGGCCCTGACGGTGTCGGCTGGCAGGGCTGCGGACATGAGGTAGCGTCGAGGCCATGAACCGAGCACTGCTCCTTTTTGCCGTCCTCGGAATCGCGACCGGGTGCGCGACGATGGACATTCCGCAGGCGCATCGCGGGCGTCTCTTCTCCAGAACCGGACTCCTCGCGCTCTACACGGGGAGCAACGGCATCTCCGGGCCGGTGCTCGATCCCGGGACCCACTTCCTCGGCGTCTACAACGAGCTCCGCATCATCGACTGCTCGACCACGACCGTGCGCGAATCGCTCGATACGCTCACGCGCGACGGGGTCCACTTCGGCTTCGACCTCGTCGTCCGCTTCAGTGCGGACTGCTCGAACGAGGGCGTCACCCAGCTCATCGGGAACCTTCGGCCCGACCAGGAAGACACCATCAGCGCAAAGCGCATCTACGACACGTACATCCAGCCTGCGATCGGCGAGGCGGCGCGCGAATCAGTCTCCCCCTTGCGCGCGAACGAGCTGAACGAGAAGCAGGCCGATGTTGCCGCTGGAGTGAAGAAGCGGTTTGGCGACATCATGGCCACGCGCGAGAAGCAGCTCGTCAAGATCTACGAGCTCAACATATCGCACCTGCAGTTCCCAGCGTCGCTCGACACTGCGAACCTCGAGCGCGCAGCCCAGTCGCTCCTCCGTGACAAGGCGATCGCCGAACGCGAGCGCGTCACCGCCGAGATCGAGACGACCACGATGAAGCGCAAGCTGTCCGAACAGGAGGCAGAGGTCGCCGTCGTCAAGATCGAGAAGGTCGGGGCAGCGCTCGCCAAGAACCCGGCGTACGCCCAGTACGAGTTCCTCCAGCGCCTTCCCGAGATCTACCGTGAGGCCGGCGCGCGAGGGAACCTCGTGCTCGCCGCACCGAATCCGATGAGCCTTCCGCAGTTCACCACCCCGCAGACCGCCCCTCCGCCTGCGCCGGCCCCGTCACCGCGTCTGAACCGGTGATCGGCTGGAGGTGCGATGGTCGATGGGCGCTCGTTCGAAAGGACGGTCCACCACGGCTCCACGGAACGACGAGATCAGCCGCCGTGCGCTGCGTCGTGCACCGGCGCAGCTCGCGGGCCGCACGGCGCGGTGCGCCGCGCCATCAGCGTTCGTGGGCAGAGGGGCCAGGCTCGGTACCTGCACGAGCGCGCGCGGAGGTCGGAGTATGAACCGGATCACTGTCGCCATTCGCAACGGTCTGCTGCTTGTCGGGGTCGTCGTGCTCGTACCGGCCGCTTCCTACGGTGTCGCTGCCGCGGCCTACGCGCTCACGCGCGCCGAAGCCGTCGAGCTCGATCGAAGGGTCGCGTGCGACGAGGGCCAGCCTCACGACACGGCATGTGACTGACCGGCGGAGGCCTCGACATGTCGCGAGACGCGACCACGATCACGGCTCGCCGACACGGCGTGGGGTCGCACTGCCCAGGGCGAGGGTCTGCCGGCGAAGCTCCGCGTTCTCACTTCGCAGCTCCTCCAGCTCATTCACATGCGAGTAGTGATCATACTTGGAGATCTGTGTCGATCGTCTTGAGTACCTTTTCGTGTCGAGGCCGTCGGTACCACCCGCGTCGCGCCGCGGTGAAGTCGATCCCCGCGAGGAGAGATGCGAACGCGGAGCCGTCGATGGACACCTGCGACGCCTCGCCGTCCAGCGGCGGAAGCTGGAAGCTCCCAGCCTCGAGGCGTTTCGCGAGTACGCACCAGCCCGAGCCGTCGAACCAAAGGGCCTTCGCGATAGATGTGAGCGTTCACGGGCGTGAGTCTACTCGTTCGCCCCAGGCGCGCTCAGTACACCGTGAACATCAGCTGGCACTTTGATCCTGCCCCGATTCGGTGGACAGTCTGACTATGCCGCAATCACGGACATCTGCATCTTCAATTCGAACTCGATCGGGCTGACGTAGTCGAGAGTCGAATGGAGACGCTCG
>JAYTBL010000920.1:0-2817 GCA_043736975.1 Polyangiaceae bacterium | reverse complement strand
AAGGTTGGCCGTGGTGTGCCACGGCATCTCCAGCGCGCGCGAGATCCTGCGCCCGGGTGACATCGTGAACGTCGACGTGACGAGCTGCCTCGACGGCTACCACGGCGACACCTCTCGTGGTCGGCGGCGCGCGAAGGCGCCGAGATCATGACCGTGCTCCCCGCGCTCGCGTGAGGCGCTACGCAGGGAGCGGCGCGATGCAGCGCGCGTCGTCGTTCTTCGGGGAGTTCACGAACGTCGAGACCGGGTAGCTCTCGAAGCCCACGAGCGTCGCGGCCGGCTTGTCGCCCTCGAGCCAGCTCGCCCAGTCCTGTTCCGCGAGGATGAGCGGCATGCGGTCGTGCAGCTCCACGATCCCGGGGAGCGGCTCGCTGGTCACGATCGCCGCCCCCTGACCCATCACCACGCCGCCCAGCGCGAACGGCTTGCGGTCGACGCGGTGGAAGTAGAACGGCTGCTTGTCGGCGTCGCGCCACTCGTAGAAGCCGTCGAGCACGACCAGGCAGCGGCTCCCCGGCTTCGTCGAGGCGCGCTCGAGGCGAACGTTGATGACGCGGCGCTCCTTGGTCCCCCACGGGAGCAGCTCGAGCGTTCCTGGCGTGCGGATGATCGGCAGCGGCTGCGAAGGAGCGATGTTGAAGCGTGGCCCGATCTCGGGGAGCTGTTCGAGCGCGAAGACGTCGCGCAGCTCGTCGGTCGAGACGGTCAGCGTTGCTCGTCCGCACATGCGACGAAGGATAGCGCGATCACTTGAATGCGCAGGTCGCCCCGATGCCGAACTCCTGGCCGTCCTCGGCCCACCGGAGGAAGAGCTTCACGTCGCCCGAGCCGCGCTCGAAGTCCTTCTTGATCATGTTCACGTAGTATTCCTGCTCGCCCTTGGTGCCCTCGAAGTAGATGTACTCGGCCACGCCGCCCCTTGCGGTCTGCGTGATGGGGACGGTGACGCTCGGCGGATCACGACGGTCGGCCCCGGGCTTGCGCGTGAGCGTCAGCGTGCCGCGGCGGCCCTGCGCCTGATCGATCGTGACCACGGCGTCGATGCGCGGTCCCGTGCAGCGGATCGACTTGCTGTTAGTCGGCGCGGGCTTCCAGCTCGGGTCCTTCTTCATCGTGAAGGAGGCGGTGCGGGCCGAGTGATAGAGCTTCAGTCCGCCGTCGGGCAGCTTGTCGAACTCGAACGTCTGCGCCGCGGCGCCGGTGTCGCTCGTGAGGTAGAGCGTCGGCTTGTCGCTCTTCACCGGGCTCTGCGGGTTGTTCGCGCGCCGGAAGGACGTCGTAGCTGCCCGCGAGGAGCGTGGTCTCGCCGCGGCTCGAGACGATTTCAGCCTCGAATTTCTTGCCAGAGATCAGCGTGAGACGCGACGCGTAGTAGGTGAAGAACGGCCGTGAAGCGATCACGTAAGTGGCGGTGCCGAGCGCGCTCGTGAGGTCCTGTTCTTCTTCGGCCGCGGCCGGGACGTCGGTGATGCTCCCGCTGCAGGCGACCGTCAACGAGGCCACCGCCGCAGCGCAAGCAAGGAGGGGGAGCAGCTTCATGCTCGAAGGGCTAACGTGCCGGGAACGCGGACGCCGGTGGCATGTATTCAACATGCCAAGCGTCGCCGAGTTCGGCCTGAAGTCGCGCCGCCAGCGCAGTGCCTCGTCCGACGAATGCCTCGGCATCCGTCTGCGCTGGGAAATTCGACGGCCCAGGACCGCCCCGTCGCTGCGCCGAGGCGAAGTCCGCGGCCCACGTCGCGAGGTCGTCGCGGAGTTCGTCCGTGAGCCGGAGTTCGTCATTCGCGAGGTTGCGGTCACGCTCCCAGAGCGGCCAGCGGGCCGACCAGGCCTGGATCTTCACCCATCGGCGAAGTTCAGCGCGAGCGAGGAGGCCCTGCGCGGCCTCGATGATCTCTTTGTCGTAGACGCCACGGGAGTCGCGGTGGTCGTCCCATTCGGATGCGAGCCCGACGAAGATCCGAAGGTCGCCCTCTCGCTCTACTCGGTCGCGTACACCCCAAATCCAGCTGGCGCCTTCGTATGGCGCGACACGCCCGGAAACAATGTCGGCCGCCTTCTCTCGCACCAACGACCAAAGCGCGGACTGCTGGTCCGGCATCTCGATGTCAAGCTCGCCGAGCGCCTGGACAAATCGGTCACGCGTGTCCTGGTCGAAACGAGACATCCCCGCCAGCTCGCGAAGGGCGGGTGAGTCGAGGCCCCGTATCAGGGCCTCGACGGCCTCCATGGGCAGGTCTCGGGAGGACTGTTCATCAACGGCCAGAAGGAGCGCCGCGCGTCGCAAGGGATCGCTGTCAGGCACGGGTGGCCTCTCTACCCGCGGCATCACTCGCTTCTACCCGTAGCGCGACAGCGTCACAACCGCCGCCATCAACTCACGTCGCGGTTGGGCCTTCACCCGAGGGCTCGGAGCCAAGGCGATCCACGACGCGATCGGGAAGCTCCTCGGTACCGCGTCCGTTGACGGTGCAGACGTCATCGATCTCGCGACCCGTCGACCGCCGCGGTAGGCTCCGCCGAAGAATGCGGCAAGCGCCCCGGAAAGGGCCTCGCCGCAGACGGAAGTTTGCAGCTCCCGTGACGAAGAGGGTACGAACCGCCGAGGAGCCGAGCAACGCACGGGCGACGCTCGAAGCCGAATTCCGAGAGGCCTTCGGCGTGCGAGAGGATCGGCGGCTGGGCGTGCCCCTCGCCGGGCTCGAGCGCGACGCGCTCCACAAGAGGACGCTCACTCACGTCAGCTCGAACTTCCGATTGTGTCGCGACAGCGGCGTCACCTGGCTCGCGATGAGCGGTCTCGCCGTCGACAAGATC
>JAYTBL010000919.1:0-15366 GCA_043736975.1 Polyangiaceae bacterium | reverse complement strand
ATCGAGGTCGTCTCCGGCCCCACCAGCGCGCTCTACGGATCGGCGGCCATCGGCGGCGTCGTGAACATCATCACCGGTCCCCCGCGTGCCGACGGTCCCACCGGGCGCCTGCGACTCGAGTACCGCTCGTACAACGGCGCCGTCGTCCAGGGCAACGCGTCGTACCGCCGCGGCGCGCCGTGGGCCGCGCTCGATTTCAACCTCACGCGCATGGACGGCATCGAGAAGGACCCGGGGCCCGATCTCCGCCTCCCCGAGACGTCGCGTCGCATGGTCGGCATCCGCGCCGGCACGAGCCTCAGCGAGCGCATGGACGTGCGCGTCCGCGCGCGCCAGTTCCGCGACAGCACGCAGGGGCTGGAGACGCGGGCCGCGCCCGGGCTCGGGCGCTTCATCACCGACACGCCCTCGGTGACCGATCGCTATACCTTGCACGTCATCCACACCACGCGCTTCGGCAGCGAGGGCTCGAACCTCCGCCTCACCGTGGGCCGGCAATGGTTCGACAACTCCACCGCGCGCGACCGCCGCGAATCACCCATCGACGAGCGCCACGACCGAACCCAGCGTATGCAGAGCTTCGAGGGCGTCACCACCATCGCCGACGGCGCGCGCACCTGGGTGGTGGGCGCCCGCGGCGAGGCCGAGCGCTTCGAGCAGGATCTCACGCAGACCGCGAGCACCTCGGGCGGCCCTGTCACCACCACGCGCCCCGAGGTCCTTCCGCTCTCGTACGGGATCGGTGCACTCTACAGTCAATTGGCGTGGCGGTTCGGCCCGGTCACGGTGCTGCCCGGGGCGCGCTTCGAGTCGCACACGCGCTACGGCTCGTCGCTCGCGCCGCGCCTCGCCGCCGCGTGGCGCGTCAGCGATCTCCTCACGCTGCGCGCCTCGGGGGGCCGCGGCTTCCGCGCGCCGAGCGCGAAGGAGCTGGGCTTCACGTTCGACCACACCGCCTTCGGCTACAGGATCTTCGGTAGCGACGGGCTGAAGCCCGAGCAGTCGTGGGGCGTGAACGCGGACGCGACGTTCACGCCCAGCAAGACCATGACCTTCCGCGGCTCGGTCTACGGCAACTGGGTCGAGGACCTCATCGACCTCGACCTCGGCAACGGCCGGAACGACAGCGGCGTCGTCTCGTATTCCTACACCAACTTCGGCAAGGCCCGCACCGCAGGTGGGCAGGTGGACGCCGCCTTCAAGCCCGCGCCTTTCCTGCGGGCGGAATCCAGCTACGCTTACACCTGGACGCGTGACGACGTGAACGACCAGCCTCTGCCTGGCCGCCCGCCGCACGCGGTCACCGCTTCGCTGCGGATCGAACCGGGCTGGAAGATGGAGCTCTACGTACGCGCCCGGATCGTGACCGACTCTTTTCTCGACGAGAACACCCGTGCCCCTGGCTATGAGAACTTCGACGTCCGCATCGCCCGCACGCTCTGGCCGAGCTCCCAGCTCTACGTCGGCGGTCTCAACGTGACCGACGTGAAGCAGGAGCCCGGTCGCGTCGGCGATACGCGGTCGCCGCTGGGGCGCGTCCTCTACGTCGGGCTGAAGGCAGACTTTCCCTGGGAGGACGAATGAAGCTCGCTCGACTCACTTGCGCGGCCGCGCTCGCGCTCACGTTCGCGGCCTGCAGCGACACGGCCGGCACGAAGGCCACGACCGCGGCGACCGACGGCGGCACCGACCCCGACGGCGGCGGGGACACGTTCACCTCCGGCTCCGAGCTGAAGGTCGCGGTAACCGCCGAGGCCCGGACCTACGTGAAGCTAAAGGCGCCGCCCGCGGTGGTCGCGCCAGCCGATCCCGCGAGCGACAAGGGCTGGGACATCGCGTTCCAGGGGCTCGACGTCTACACCAACAGCGGTCCTTCGGGCTCGGGCAGCGCCTCGGCGTTCGGGCCGCTCGATTCCATCATCTTCCTCGACGACGTCGCGCCAACCGTCCCGTTCCTCGCGCCCGACACCACCGGGGGCGCCTTCCTCCGCTGGTGGTTCTACGGCGGCGCGCCCGACCACGCGCTCTACTCGCGCTACCACCTCTACGGCATCAAGGACGGCGACAAGCAGTACAAGGTTCAGGTGCTCAACTACTACGGCGTGCGCGACGGCGCGCCGGTGAGCGCGCTCTTCAAGGTGCGCTGGGCGGAGGTCACTGCCACCGGCGTCGGCCCGACGCAGGAGCTCGCCGATCTCGACGGCACCGCAGGCGGGCCGCAGGGCAAGGCCACCGACAAGAGCGAGTGCCTCGATCTCGGCACCAGGGCCCGGACCCTCCTCACGCCAGCCGAGGCGCGCACGTCGAGCGCCTGGCACCTCTGCTTTCGCCGGCAGGACATCAGCGTCAACGGCGAGGTGGGCGGTCCCCGCAACGTCGGCGCCGTCAATCTCGACGCCGCGAAGATCGCCACCGACACGCTGCCCGATGTCGTCGCCAGGACCGACGAGAGCGAGCTCGCGCGCTTCGACGCCGTGAACGCCGCGTCTCTCGCGGGCCAGATCTTCCGCGGCGACCGCGTGGTCAGCGCCTTCGGCACGCTGTGGCTGGAGCGCGGCGCCAGCCCGCCTGCGCCGGCCAAGCAGGCCTGGTTGGTCTACGGTGCCGACGGCACCTCGAAGTACATGCTCGGCTTCGCGCGCTTCGAAGGCGCGGACGCGACGAAGCCTGGCACCATCGTGATGCGCGTCAAGAGCGCGAAGTAGGAGCGAGCGGACATGATCAAGTACTTCCTTCTCCCCATCCTCGCGATCGGTTCGATCGCGGCGTGCAGCTCGTCGACCACCCCGGCGCCGGTCGGCGCGGCGACCGACGGCGGTGACACCGACAGCGCCATCGTCGATGCGTCGACCGGCGCGCAGTGCAGCACCGCGCGCGACCAGCTGCTCCTGCCCATCGACAAGACGTCGACCGGCGTCGTCACGGTGCTGGGGGAGGCGGGCGGCACGAAGACGCTCTACGTCGACGCCTCGGCGGGCGGCTTCCAGACGGCGGCGAAGAACCCGCGCATCTACCTCGATCTCGGCGCCGGCACGCGCGTCGCAGTCACGGACAAGTCCGCGCCCACCTCCCCCGACTGGGACCTCTCGCTGAAGCGCTACGTGATCTTCACCAACAGCGGAGACGTCGGGTCGGCAATGGGCGGCGCGAAGCAGATTCCCAAGCCCTTCGCCTCCGTCACCGACGCCGAGGTCGCTGCCGCCGCCATCGCGCCCGAGAGCATGTTCGACGCCGACTGCAACGCGAAGACCGACCGCACCGGCGCGCCGCTCACCACGTTCTCCGATTGGTACGACTACGACGACGCCACGATGATCCCCTCGCCCCGGCCAGGCGTGACCTACGCGGTGCGCGGCGGCACGGGGCGCCTCTACAAGGTCGGCATCAAGGCCTACGACGCGCTGCCCGACGGCGGGACGCGCAACAACATGTCGACCGGCTTCTTCGTCCTCGAGGTGTCCGAGGTCTCTCGATGAAGCGCCTCGTCGCCGCCGCGCTCGGCAGCGGGCTGCTGCTCGCGGCCGGCACCGCCGCCGCCGCGCCCTGCTCGGGCCGCCCCACCGATCCCGCGGGCTACGCGGGCTACAGCTACGGCGCGGCGGCGGCCAGGACCTTCGATAGCGCGTCGATTCGCGTTCACTATGCAACGAGCGGGACGCACGCCCCGACCCTCACCACGACGCGCGCCGACCTGGTGCCGGACTCGGTGGCGCTCACCGGCCAGATCGCCGACACCGCGCTCGCGAAGTACGCGGCGATGGGCTTCAAGGCGCCCCCGAGCGACAGCGCGTGCACCTCCAACGGCGGTGACGGCAAGATCGATCTCTACCTCGTCGCGTTCGCGGGCGCCGACGGCACAACCGTGCCGGAGGCGTGCACCGGCGCGGTGTGCTCCAGCTTCTTGCTGGTCGAGTCGACGTTCGCGGGGCGGGGCTATCCCACCCTCGCCGAGGGCTTCGAGACGGTAGTGGCGCACGAGCTGTTCCACGCCGTGCAGAACGCCTACGACCACGACATGGATCGCTTCTGGGCGGAGGGCTCCGCGCAGTGGGCGATGAAGACCGTGTACCCGGCGCTCACCGACTTCGAGAATCAGCTCCCCGCGTTCTTCAAGGACAACACGCGCTCGCTCGATACAGCGCCCGCGGGCGTCACCGCCGGCTTCCTCTACGGCTCGGCGGTGTTGCCGCTCTTTCTCACCCTGAAGCACGGGCCCGACACCGTGAAGCTGGTGCTCGAGGCCGAGGCGCTGGGCGCGACCTCGCTCGTCGCGATCGACGGCGTGGCGAAGTCGAAGGGCTCCTCGCTCGTTCAGGACATGCCGCTCTTCGGCGCCTGGAACGCAGCGACCAAGGCGCTCGCCGCAGCCGACGGCTACCCGGACGCCGCGAAGTATCCGGGCGTGAAGATCGAGGCGCTCACCGACGGCGTCAGCGGGATCACCTCGGGGCTGCCGTACTTCGTGTACCGGGGCACGCTCGACGCCGCCAAGCAGATCACGCTCGAGACCGACGCGGCGCGCAACTCCGGCGTCGCGGTGCCGATCGAGGGCGGAAAGCCGGTGCTCGCCAAGGCGCAGCCGCTCCCCGCGGTCCTCTCGGGAGACGTGCTCGTGGTCGTCGCCGGGACCACGGTGAAGAAGACCGACGCGCCGTTCACCATCCGTCTCGCGGAGCCCGATCCGGGGTCGAGCGGGTCGAGCGGGAGCAGCGGCGCGAACGGCGGCGCGAGCAGCGGGGACAGCGGAGGCTGCGTGGTCGCGCCGGCGACCCCAGCGCGTGATCCGAGCAGCTTCGCGGCCCTCGGCGTCGCGCTCGCGGGGCTCCTCTTCCTGCGCAAGCGGCGATGAGCCAGCGCGCCCGTGGGGGCTCGCTGCTCCTGGTGCTCGCGGCGGGCTGCTCGGCGCCGAGCGAGCGCGAGTGCGAGCGCGAGGGCGTGGTTAGCTCGCCCATCGTCAACGGCGTGGATTCGCCGACGGCCCAGGACGCCGTCGTGCTCGTCATGCAGTACGACGCCTTCCAGATCGGCGGCGGCGCGGCGGGCTGCACCGGCACGATGCTCACGCCGCGTCTGGTGCTGACGGCCCGTCACTGCGTCGCCTCCACCGACGACAGCGCCGCTTGCGACTCCGCGGGAAACGCCACGTTCGGCGGCGTGGTGTACGGCAATCTACCGGCTTCGAAGCTCTTCGCGTTCGGCGGCAACCAGCGGCCCGATTTTCTCTCGGGGCTCGACAAGGCGGCGCGCGGCGCGGAGATCATCGACGACGCCGCGCGGACGCTCTGCAACCACGATCTCGCCTTGATCCTCCTCGATCGCCCGCTGCCCGGGACGAAGATCGCGCCGGTGCGGCTCACCGCCGGCACGACCGCGGGAGAGCTCGTGACCGTCGTGGGCTTCGGCATCAGCGAGAAGTCCGACGCCCCCCAGGTGCGCCAGGAGCGCTCGGGCGTCGCGATCGTCAAGGTCGGCCCCACCGCCGGCCTCGGCGCCGCCGAGCTCCGGACGGCCGAGGGCACCTGCGCTGGCGACAGCGGCGGGCCCGCGCTCTCCGCGAGCGGCGCGGTGATCGGCGTGCTCTCGCGGGGGGGCAACGGGATGAGGGGCGGTACGGCGCTAGCCTGCCTCGGCGGCGAGAACGTCTTCACCGCGGTCGCGGGCTTCGGCGATCTGGTGCGCGGCGCCTACGCGAAGGCCGGGCAGGATCCGTGGAACGAAGGCGATCCCGATCCGACGCTCCCCAAGCCCGTCTCGTCCGAAGCCTCGGGCTGCTCGGCGAGCGGCCAGGGCGCCGCTCCTCTTCCCTGGCTCGCGTTGATCGCGCTCGCCTTCGTGCGGCGACGCCGTCACGCTCGGCGTCCGGATCCTCGTCGACTTCTCGTAGCGCGAACGAACGCTACTTCAGCTCGGCTTCCATCTTGGCGATCTCGGCCTCGAGATTGGAGGCGCTGATCGACTTCTCGGCCTCCTCTTCGAAGTCTTCCTCGGTCGCGTCGGCGCTCGCGGTCGACGCGGACCCGGCGCTGCCCGAGGCCGCGGCAGTGGCAGTCGTGCCGGTCGCCACGGTCGCGGCGGCCGCGTCGGTGGTCGTGGCGGGAGTGTCCTTCTTGTCGTCACAGGCGCTCGCTAGCGCGAGGAGCGCGGCCGCCAGACCCAAGCGTGCGGTGCGATTCATTTGTCCTCTCCGTTCTTCGCCTTGAGTGCATCCATACGCGCCTGGTGACGCGCCTTTTCCTTGTCGATCAGCTTGTCGACGCGCTCCTCGAGGTTCTTCTTGTCGCCGTCGTCGGCGACGTTCTTCATCATTCGCAGCTTCGCCATGCGCTGGGCGTGGAGCCTGAGCTCCGCCTTCACGGCCGGCTTGTCGGCCAGGTCGCCCCACTTCGCGCGCAGCGCGGCGCGCGCGTTCTTGCGGCGCTCCTCGCGGTTGTCCTGAAGCTGCTTGCGCGCTTCACCGAGCTTCATGCGCGCTTCCTTCACCGCGGCGGCATCGCCGCCCGCGTCGCGCGCCTCCTTCTTGGCTTCCTTGAGGTCGCCCTTGGCTTCCTTGAGCTCCTTCTTGTCCTCGCGGGCCTCTTTACGGTCCGCCTTCCGCTCGCCTTTGGAGTCCTGAGCGTTCGCGCTGGGCGCCGCCACGAGCATGGCGGCTACCGCGAGTAACGGCAGTAGCCTTCGCGTCTTCATGTTTTCACTTTCCGCGCGCCGTCAGGGCGAGCAAGTGAACAGCGTAGTCGACGCCGGCGAAGGAGTCACAGAAGCGGCGCCGTCACGGATGACCTGCTGCGAAAATGTTTCGCGGAACTGACGTTTCGTCGCGCCGTAAACGCCTGCTCGAGGCTCATCGCTGCAAGGGCAACGGCTCGTGCGCGGGAAATGCCGTGAACGAGAAGCACACGTGCAAGGGCCAGAACAGCTGCGGCGGCACGCGTCGAGGGCCGGCGTTGGTGCGCCGTTTGGATCGACGGGTCGACTCAACCTGTTGATCTATAGCCACAATCGGGGACTCCAAACTATTTGTGCGACAACGCCCTGCGTGCGGCGACGTTCCAGTGCGTTCCGAGCAACTTTGCCGGCCGCTCTCTGGAGAAGATCATGGGCAACCCGTCTCGCACGCACCACCAGACGTTCATCGCGCGCTTCGCCGCCCTCGCACTCGGGGCCCTGACGCTCACGTCCGTGGGGTGCGCCGCGACCGAAGAGCCCACCGATGAAGGGGAGCAAACCGAAGCGTTTCCCTCCTTTCCTTCCGATTTCCCCGACGACAGCGGCTGGGCGCGGGCCATGATCAAGCGCGCTTGCGGTCTCGCGCCCGGGTCCCTCGACGCCGCCGAGGGCTCGATCACGCGGACGAGCGATGGCGTCGTTTACAAGGCCACGGTGTCGAATCGCGTCGTCGCCAGCGCCTGAGCGCGGGGCAGCTTCTTCGCCGCCGAGAAGCGGTGCCTGACGCGCTGACCGCGCCGTCGCCGGAACGTCCACCCCTTCGGAGCCATGCCGTCATGAACAATCGCTTCCCACGTGTTCTGTTTCCGTTCGTCGCGCTCGCGCTCGCCGCGTGCGCCAACGAGTCAGAGGAGGTGTCGACCAACGCCCCTGCGGGCGTCAACACTCCCCCGGACACGACCGCGCCGGCGATCGACTTCGGCGCCTTCGAGCAGGCGATCTTCGGGGACGGCTCGAAGGCCGAGGGCGCGGTCATCCAGCACCAGGGCAAGGTCGTCTACGAGAAGTACGTCGCCGGGTTCACCGCGACCAACCGCCACCTCGCCTACTCCGTATCGAAGAGTGTCGGAAGCGCGCTCCTGGGTATCGCCGTCAACGACGGCCTGCTCGAGGTCGAGGACAGCGTTTGCAAGTACGTGCCGAAGGCGGACAACGCCGACCCGAAGTACTGCGACACGACGGTGGGAAGCCTCGTGCAGATGACGTCGGGCTTGAAGTGGGACGAGGGCTACGCGGATCCGGCCACGTCCAACGTCCTCCCGATGCTCTACGGCGACGAGGCCGACATGGGGCTCTACGTCGCCCGCCAACCGCGAGCCAACGACGCAGGCAAGGTCTGGAACTACTCGAGCGGTGACAGCAACCTGCTCGCACGAGCCATTCGTGGTGCGCTCGCGGGCAAGGACATGAGGGCCTGGGCGAACGAGAAGCTGTTCGTGCCGGCCGGACTGTCGAGCGCGATCTTCGAGTCCGATCAGTCGGGCACGCTCCTCTTCGCGTCTGGCGTGTTCATGACGCCGCGGGACATGGCGCGGTTCGGTCAGCTCTACCTGGACGGCGGGATGGCCGGAACAACCCGCGTGCTGTCCACCAGCTGGGTCGACTTCTCGTCGACGCCCGCTCCTGCGGTCGCAGCGCCGAAGGTGCACAAGAGCTTTGAGCTCAAGGAACGCGGTGGCTCGTACGGGGCATCCTTCTGGCTGAACGCCGCTGCGCCGGACGCGCCGACCGAGACGCTCCTCTACGCCAACGCGCCGCGGGACCTCTTCTGCGCGCAAGGGACGTGGGGCCAGCGCATCTGCATGGTGCCGTCGCGCAAGCTGGTGATCGTGCGTGTCGGCAACGATGGTCTCGCCTTCTACAACGTGGCTCCCGGGATCGCCGCGGCGGTGAAGGCCATCGATGACGTGAACGCGAAAGGAGGCAAGTGATGATCTCGAAGAAGAACGGAACGAGAGCCGCGATCGTGGTCGTCGTCGCGGTGTGCGGGACGCTCTTCGGCGTGAGTCGCGCGCGTGCCAAGAGCGCAAACCAGTTCGAGGTCCTGACGGGCTTCTCTTCGAAGGAGGCGTGTTCGTGTGCCTTCGTCGTCGAACAAACCGATGATTACTGCAAGGCATTGGGAAAAATCGGCGGCTTCGAAGTCGACGTTTCCATCGATCGCGCCGCAAGCTCGGTGACGAGCACCTTCGTAGGCGTCAAGCGAACCGCGCGCTTCAAGGCGGGCGAGGGCTGCCGCACCGAGCCGCTCGAATAGCGAGTCCTGGTAGCGGCGTGCTTCTCCTCGCCGGAGCGCTCGGCTCAGCGGCATGCGCGCCGACGTCGGCCACGACCCGCCCGACCTCCGCTCCGGCCGACGCCCAGGTCCTCGCCGCGCATGGGTATGCGGTCCCCCGCGACATCCTCGCCGAGCACATCGGCGCGGCGCTGAAGGAGTGCGGCTGGACCATCGAGAGCTCCGATCCCGAGGCCGGAGTGTTCGTCGCGCGCAAGCACTTGCTCCTCCAGCCCGGCGTCACGATGACCGTGATCATGAAGCCCGCGGGCGACCGCCAGCGGGTCGACGTGACGTCAACGGGTATGCCGCCCCAGTTCATGGATGATGCGTTCAACAAGCGCAACGTCTGGGCGTTCTACGATGCGCTCGACCGGCGCGCGGGCGATCCATCCCCGCCGCCCTGAAGGCCGCCGCAAATGAGGTGGGCGCGACTCATCGCCCGCCGTGATAAACGGCCGCGATGGGCGCGAACGAAGCGAGCGAGGCGACGCGGGGCTCGGCTGCGTCGCGCCGCCTTCTGTTGCTCCTCTCCTTCGCGGCGGGTCTGGCCGTCGCCAATCTCTACTACGGTCAGCCGCTGGCGGCGGCCATCGGCGAGTCGCTCGACGCGCCGGCCGCGGCCATCGGCACCGCGCTCACCGCGACCCAGATCGGCTACGCGCTCGGGATGATCCTGCTCGTGCCGTTGGGCGATGCGCGCGAGCGGCGCTCGCTGGTGGTGACGACGCTCGCCTGCTCGGTGCCGGCGCTGCTGCTCCTCGCGATGTCACGCTCGGTGCCGGCGCTGATCGCCAGCAGCCTGCTGGTGGGCGCGTCGTCGTCGGTGGTGCAGATGATCGTGCCGTACGCGGTGGATCTCGCGCCGCTGGAGCAGCGCGGGCGGGTGGTGGGCACCATCATGTCGGGGCTCTTCGCGGGCATCCTGCTGTCGCGGACCGTGAGCGGCGCGCTGGGCGCGGCCTTTGGTTGGCGCGCGGTCTACGTCATCGCGGCGGGCGCCATGGCGGTCCTCGCCGTCGTGCTGCGCCTGCGGATGCCCGCGCGCCATCCCGCGGTGCGCCTCGCCTACCGTGAGGTGCTGCGCTCTCTCGTGGTGGTGGTGCGTACGCAGCCGGTGCTCCGCCGGCGGGCGGTGGTGGGCGCGCTGGGGTTCGCGAGCTTCAGCGTCTTCTGGTCGATGCTGTCGTACCACCTGAAGAGCCTGGGCCACGGCAGCGGGACCGCCGGGCTCTTTGGCGCGATCGGGGTCGTGGGCGTCGTGGTCGCGCCGCTGGTGGGCGGCTACGCGAGCGGACCGCGCCCGTCGCGCATCAACGCGGCCGCGCTGCTCCTGTGCGCGCTGTCGTTCGCGGTGTTCTTCTTCGGCGCGGCGTCGCTGGTCGCGGTGGGCGTCGGCGTGGTGCTGCTCGACCTGGGCGTACAGTCCAACCTGCTCACCAACCAGACCGTGATCTATGGCCTGAGTCCCGAGCTGCGCAGCCGGACCACCGCCGTCTACATGGTCGTCTACTTCCTGGGAGGCGCGGGCGGGACGGTGGCCGGCTCGCTCGCCTGGTCGAGCGGCGGCTGGCGCGCGGTCTGTGCGATGGGCGCGCTGTTCGCGCTCGCCGGCATGCTCCCGCTGCGCGGCGGCAAGGCCGATGTCGGGCGTGCGCCCGCGTGATGGGCTGACGCTGCGCTCAGCGCGGAGTCAGTTGACGCCGCCGCCGCAGAGGTTCGCGGTGCCGCCGCCGCCGCAGGTCTGAGGCGCGATGCAGCCGCCGCAGGCGAGCGTGCCGCCGCAGCCGTCCGCCACCGTTCCGCAGTTCGCGCCGGCCTCGGCGCAGCTCCGCGGGACGCACGGGGGCGCGCCGCACTGGCCGTTGATGCAGGGCAAGCCCGCGGGGCACGGGCAGTTGTTGACCGCGCCGCAGCCGTTCGCCACCGGTCCGCAGGTCGAGCCCGGCGCCGGAGCCGGACACGCCAGCGGGTTGCACACCGCGACGCCGCAGACGTTCGGTCCGCCGCCGCCGCAGGTGCCCATCATGCAAATTCCGCAATCGAGCGTGCCGCCGCAGCCGTTGCCCATCTTCCCGCACTCGCCCGCCGCGCACGCCTTGGGAGCGCACGCGGGCGCTCCGCACTGGCTCGGCACGCCGCCGCCGCCGCACGACTGACCGAGCGGACACGGGCCGCAATCGATCTGGTTGCCGCAGCCGTCACCCGCGAGACCGCAGCCGAGGCCCTGGGCGGCGCACGTCTTCGGCGCGCAGACCGGCGGGCCCGAGGGCGACACGCAGGACGCGAGATCGAAGAGCATGTACGCGAGGACCTTCTCCTGCGAGGTGAGCGGGCTCGCGTTGCACTCGGTGGGGAACGCCTTGTCGGTGGTGGAGCCGACCGACACGTGGAAATCGCTGAACAGCACGCGGCCGCACTGCATGGCCGCGGGCTTGGTGGTGTCGGTGTTGAAGGTGTAGTGCATCGGCGCGTCCTGCGGCGCCGGGTCGGACCCCGCGAACGTGACCGAGCCCACGCACTTGCCCGCGGTGCAGACGTTGCTCTTGCAGGCCGCGTTGTTCGCGCAGGCCTTGTTGTGGTCGTCGGTCGCGTAGATCCAGCGCTGCGCGGGGGCGATGATGCCGGACGTGGAGACGTTCGCGCCCGTCGGCTCGATGTCCTTGCGCGGCTCGGTGAGGGCGAGCCTCGGCGGCGACGTGGCGTAGAGCGCGTTGACCGCCGCGTAGGGCGGCGCGTACGACGCGGACACCGGCGCGACCGGCGCCTGGAGCCAGGAGGAGAAGAGGACGCCCTTGGGGAACGAGGTGTCGACCACCGCGGAGAGCGAGCCCGGCGCGGCCGTGCTGTTCCAGGACTGCGTGCCGGGGGCCCACTTGTTCGTGGTGGCGCCCCAGGTGGTCGGTGAGTTCAGCCAGACCTCGGACCAGTGCGTCGCGAACACGCGGCCGCCCTTGTTCGCGTAGTTGAGGACGGCGGTGAGCTGCGCCGTCGTCTTGGTCTTCTCGGAGCCGACGCAGCCGAAGATGACGGCGTCGTACTTGTCGATCTCGGCCTGCGTCGCGTAGAGCGTGGTGGCCTTGGAGCTCCCCGCGGTGATGCGCGCGCCGTTGTCCTGGTAGAGCCGGATGCGCCCGGCGCCCGCCGAGTCGGTGAACTCGCTATCGAGGACGCCGATCTTGCGGAACACGCACTCGAGGCCGTCGACGCTGCCGGTGGAGATGGCGGTGAGCGGGATGTCGCCCTCGGCGCTCGATGCCGGGAGCGCCGCGGTCTTGTTCGCAGCCGCGCCGAGCGCCGGCGGCACGAGGTTGTTCACGCAGGCCGTGGTGGCGATGGTGAACTGCTTGCGCCAGCGACCAAGCTGCACGACCACCGGGATGTCGACCACCTTGCCGGCGGTGCTGACCGGCATGTTCGGCAAGAGGAAGTGACCGTTCGCGTCGGTGGTGGTGGAGACGAGCGGGCTACCGGAGGCCGCCGCGCAGGTCTCGCACTTCACGCCCGGCGTGAACGCCGCGACCGCGCCGTTCGGCACGTAGACGACCGCGTTGGGGACGGGGAGCAGGCCGTTGGGCGACGTGACGTAGCCCTCGATGCTGGTGGTCGCCGCGCCCGGGCACGCCTGCTGCTGCGTACAGAGGCCAGTGCAGCCCGCGGGCGTTCCGCAGGTGTTGGGGACGCCGGCGCCGCCGCACGACATGCCCGGTCCGCAGATCGGCGCGCCGGCCGGCCAGCAGTTCACGCTGCCGCCGCAGCCGTCGGCGATGAAGCCGCAGTTCTGCGTGCCGCAGGTCTTCTTCACGCAGGGAGGCGCGCCGCAGACGCTGGGCGTCCCGCCGCCGCCGCAGCTCTGGCCCGCGGGACAGGCGACGGGACAGTTGAGGAGGCCGCCGCAGCCGTCCGCGATGGGGCCGCAGTCGGTGGCCGCGCAAGCGACCTTGGTGGGGATGCACGCCCCGCCATCACCAGCGCCGCCCGCTCCGCACTTGCTGGGGCCGCCGCCGCCGCAGATGCCGGCGTCGCAGGTGCCGCACGAGGTGATCAGGCCGCCGCAGCCGTCGCCGATCGGTCCGCAGGTGGCGCCGAGCTCGCTGCAGGTCTTCACCTTGCACGCGGGGCGTCCACACTGGCTCGGCTTGCCGCCGCCGCCGCAGGTGTCGCCGACGCCGCAGGTTCCGCAGCTCGGGATGGTCCCGCCGCAGCCGTCGCCGATGGGGCCGCAGTTCGCGTTCGCCGTGGTGCAGGAGAGCGGCTTGCAGCCGTTCGCGTCACTCGCGCTGGCATCGACGGGATTGAAGGTTCCAGGGGGCGGGACGAACCCGCCATCGTCGCCGTTCAGGTTGGGATCGACGAACTCGCTGTCGCCTCCTGATCCGCAGGCGATGGCGACAGCCGCGACCGCGGCAGCAACGACGAGCGAACGAACTGCGTTCCGCATGGACCCCGACCTCCGCGACACCGGCCACCGCGAATGCGGGCCACGTGCGCTACTTCAACCAGTACTCCATAACGGCCGACTGCACGCACTTCTTCGCGGCATCTCACGGTTCATTTTCGAGCGAGGCATGCAGGGCGGGCTGCGTTACGCGCTACGCGTCGACGTCCAGCTCCGCGTAGCGCCGGAAGATCCCGTCCTCGTTGAACGCGATGCGTCGAGCCGAGTCGAGGTACGCCTTCAGGTTCGGCCGCTCGCCGACCCGATCACGCAGCTCGACCAGCCGCGGGACCTTCTTCTCGAACCGGCCGAGCCCCCGGGGGAACGCGTAGCGAAGCCCCTCGATCACCTGAAAAAGCGAGAGATCCACGTAGGACAGCCGCGCCCCGAGGAGGTGCCGGCCCTTGCTCCTGGTGTTCGCAGCGAGCACCGCCTCGAAGTAACCGAGGAACTTCGGCATCCGCTCGGACAGGAAATTCCGGGCGTTGTCTTTCGCCTCCTTCTTCTGGTCCTCGTAGTAGAGACCGGTCGATACCGGATGGTGCGTGTCGTGCACCTCGGCGACGAAGTCGGTCACGGTGAGCTGCAGCTGATGCGCCTCGCGCTGGCTCACCTCGTCGGCCGGGACGAGCCCCAGGCGCGGCCCGAGGAACTGGAGGACGTTCGCCACCTGGGCGACGAGGAACCGGCCCGACCGCAGGAACGGCGGGGCGAACGGGCGGATCTGGCCCTTCGCGAGGCCCTTGCCCCGCAGCAGCGCGAGCATGGCGTCCATGCCGCCCCCTTCCTTCTTCGTGAGGCGCGCCACGTCGGTGTAGGGCGCGGCCGCCTCCTCGAGCGCGAGGCGGACGAACTCGCCGCGCCCCTGGATCCTCGGCCAGTAGAACAGCTCGTACTTCGGGGCGCGCGTGGTGCGGATCTTCACGGGGCGAGGATCGCTCCCCTCGCGCCCCGCTACAAGACGACGCGTATCTCGAGACCGAGGATGGACTTCCGCGTGCCTTCGGCTCGTCACCCAGCCTTCGCGACGGAGTTGCGGAGGGGTCATCACGGCGACACGCGCTGCCTCTAGGGTCCGCCGCATGACGTTGCCCGACGCACGCGACCCGAGCTCCTTCGAAGAAGTCATCGCCTCGCGGCTCGGTCGCCGCAGGGTGCTCCTGGGAGCGCTCGGCGCCGTCGTGCTCTCCGCCTGCAGCGACGACACCGCCGCCGCTGGCGCTCCGGCGCCGGACGGAGGTACGCCGCCCGCTCCGCCCGCTCCGCCCGCTCCCCCCCCCACCGGAACGACGCCCACCACCGACCCGCCCGACGCCGCTGCGCCGCCGAAGCCGCTCGCGCTCGGCTTCGCGCCGGTGGCCAAGAGCCTCGGGGACGCGCTCGTACTACCGGCGGGCTACACGGCGACCGTCCTCTACCGGCTCGGCGATCCGATCGCGGCGGGCGTCGCGGCCGCCGCGAACGACGGCACCGAAAGCGGTGCATCGTTCGCGCAGCGCGCCGGCGACCACCACGACGGGATGCATTACTTCGGCCTCGGCAACGACGGCAAGCTCGATCGCCGCCGCACCGACCGCGCGCTGCTCGTGATGAACCACGAGGCGCTGACGCCCGCCTTCCTTCACGCCACGGGACCGACCGTGGTGGGCACCGGCGCGGCGGCGGTGCGCGCCGTGGCCGACGAGGTGATCAAGGAGATGAACGCGCAGGGCGTCAGCGTCATCGAGATCGCGCGGACCGGAAAGACCTGGGCGTACGTGAAGGGCTCGACGTTCAACCGTCGCATCACCACGTCGACCCCGATGACCCTCTCGGGTCCGGTGGCGCGCACTCCCTACGTCGTCACGAAGTACTCGCCCGACGGCAGCCGCACGCGCGGCACCGTCAACAACTGCGCGAACGGCTACACGCCATGGGGCACCTACCTGAC
>JAYTBL010000918.1:0-7057 GCA_043736975.1 Polyangiaceae bacterium | reverse complement strand
GCCAGTTTGCGACGTAGAAGAGGGTCGCCAGCGCATCGCCGCGCAGCGAGGCGAGCTCCGCGGGCTTGGCGAGGTAGCGCGCGTAGAGCGCGATGGCCGGGATGAGCGAGAGCAGCGCCGGCATGAGGCGCCGGGCGCGCCGCACCCAGAACGTCCGCAGGTCGATGCGTCCCGTCGCGCGATGCTCGGCGACCAGGATGCTCGTGATGAGGAACCCCGACAGCACGAAGAACAGGTCCACGCCCAGGTAGCCGCCGCGCAGCCGCGCGTTCGCGTGGAAGAGGAGCACGCCGATGACGGCGAGGCCGCGCAGCCCGTCGAGACCGGGCACATGAACCATCGCGTGACGCCGCTCCATCGCCAGCGCAGCGTAGAAGGAATTGGCGGCGAGTCCTCGCGCGTTTCTTGGGCGCCGCGTGAAATGCGCTAGCCTGGACTCGGAGCGCCGTCGTCCCCTGCCCCGCCGTTCCCACGCCCACCGATCGAGCCTGGCCGCCCTGGCGCTGACGATCGCGAGCTGCACGGGGTCGGGGCCGAGCGAGCCGAGCGAGCCGCTGCCCTCCCCTTCTCCTCCGGCGCCGCGCGCGCCGCGCGCGCCGCGCGCGCCCGCGCCTGCCCCTGCGAGTCCCCGGGCCCATACGCGGGTCGACGGGCGCGCGTTCCCCGACAAGGTCATCGCGCTCACCTGGGACGACGGGCCCGATCGCAACACCCTCGAGCTCGCGAGTTACCTGAAGCGCCATCGCATCGCGGCGACCTTCTTCGTGGTGGGCGCCTGGATCGACGGCATCTCCGAGGAGCCGGGCGATGGCCAGGGCGTCTTCGAGAGCGGCTACGAGTACCTGCCCATCCTCGGCGATCTCGTGGGGCTGGGGCACCGCGTCGCGAACCACACGCTGAACCACGTGCTGCTGGGAGAGGGGGCAGGCGCGGCGCTCGTCGATCGCGAGCTGCGCCAGAACCAGCAGAACATCGATCCGTTCCTCACCAACGAGCTGCGCCTCTTCCGCGCGCCGGGCGGCGGCTGGGGATCGTTCGGTCAGGCGATCGTCGACGGCGACCCCTACCTCACGCGCATGATCGGGCCGGTGGCGTGGGACATCGACCGCAAGGACTGGGACGAGTCGCTGCACTGTCGCGGCCCGCGCGGCGTCTCCGAGTGCGAGCGTGGCGGGCCGGGCGGCGCGCTGCGCATGAAGGCCTCGGTGGTCGCGGCGCGCTACGTCGACGCGATCGAGAGCGCGGGCCACGGGATCGTGCTCCTGCACGATCGCGTCGGGCACGTCGGCTCGACGTACGGGCTCGGCATCGCCCAGACCATGATCCCGCAGCTCGAGGCGCGCGGCTTCGTGTTCGCGGCGCCGGTCCTGCAGTTCTCGGCGCTGTCCGCGCGCGAGCACGAGAGCTCGCTCCTCCTCTCCGACGCGCGCCGCTGGGATCCGTCGACGGTGCGCGTCGGCGACATCAACGGCGACGGCCGAGAGGACGTCTGCGGGCGCGCCGCGCTGGGCGTGACGTGCGCGATCTCCGTGCAGAGCACATGGGCCGCGGACCCTCGCTTGCCGCGCACCGTGTTCCGCGCGCCGCGCCGCGCCGCCGCGCCGGCGTCGCCGGGGAGGATGCCGGCGGGCGCCATCCACCTCGCCGACGTCACCGGCGACGGACAGGCCGACGTGTGCATCGCGGCCGAGGACGGTATCTCGTGCGCGGCGTCGAGCGTCGTCGGCGAGCTCGGCGCGTTCAAGAGCTGGTCACGCGACGATCATGCGGCCGCGTTCCGCTTCGCCGACGTCGACGGCGACGGCAAGGCCGACGCCTGCAGCCGCACCTCCCAGGGGATCGCGTGCGCGAGGAACCTCGGCGGCCGCTTCGACAGCGTGCGCCCGTGGCTGGCCGACATGGGCGACGCGCAGGGCTGGGCGGCGGCGCGCTACGCGTCGTCGGTGCAGCTCGCCGATGTCGACGGCGACGGCAAGGCCGACGTCTGCGGCCGCAGCCCGCTTGGCGTGGTGTGCGCGCTCTCGACCGGCAAGGGCTTCACGAGGCTCGATCGCTGGTCGCAGGGCACGGATTTCGCTGACGCGCGCTCGGGCAGCCTGCACTTCGGCGACCTCAACGGCGACGGCCGCGAGGACCTCTGCGCCTACGGCCCCGAGGGCGTCGTGTGCGCGTTCTCGACCGGCCGCGGCTTCACCAAGACGACGGTGTGGATCGACGCGGCCGCCACCAACGCCGAGGGCTGGCAGGACCCCGACCTCGCACGAACGATCCAGCTTGGCGACGTCAACGGCGACGGCCGCGCGGACCTTTGTGGGCGCGGCCGCGACGGCATCGTGTGCGGTCTCGCTCCGTAGGAGCGTTGGGCACCAGCCACCCAGGAGGCTGGTGTCCAACTCGACGTTTCGGCGGAGCCCTCGACGGCCGAGCACCACGATCGGAATGCTGGCCGCCGATACCATTTCTGGAAGATGACCTCCCGCTTGTCCAACGGGATCCCGATCCCCGTGTCCATCACCGTGACCTCGAGGGATTCGCCCGTCGCGTGACCACGGAGCTCAGTCGCGTTCGGCGAGGGCTTTGCGGACGCCGCCGCCGCCGCAGATGGCGGCGATGACCAGGCCCTGGATGCCCAGGAAGAGCGCGCTGCCCATGGGGAGATCCTCGAGGACCAGGCCGAGGCCGAGGTCGGCGATGCCGTACAGCACGCCCGCCATCGCGACCGCAGTCATCGCCGTGGTCTGCGTGGCGCGCGTCCACTTGATGCCGACGTAGCCGGCGGCGGCGAACGAGAGCGCGGTCGTCAGGTACCACGCGTAGCCGCCGACGCCGGGGATGTGGATCTTGAGGAAGATCACGTCGAACACCAGCGCCAACACCACCGCGATGAGGCCGAAGCCGAACGCGAACACCGAGGGCATGCCGCTCAGCTGCGGGAGGGCCGCGCCCATCTTGCCGAGCCCCGCGCCCGCGAGCCCGCCCATCCCGCCCATGCCGGGAAGACCGAAGCTCGGGGCGTGCGAGGGCGACGCCTGCTGCTGCGGAGGCGGCGGATTGTACGAGGTCGGCGCGCCGTAGTTCGGCTGCGGCGGCGGCACGTACGCCTGCGGCGCCGGCGGCTGGCCGTACGCCTGCTGCACAGGCTGGCCGTAGTCCTGCAACGCCGGCTGGCCGTATCCCCCCTGCGGCGCCGGCTGACCAAATGGCTGCGGCGCCGGCGGCTGGCCGTACGCCTGCTGCCCCGGCTGCTGTCCGTACGCCTGCTGCCCCGCCTGGCCGTATCCCTGCGGTGCCGCCTGCTGCTGCGCTTGCGGTTGCTGCGGGTACGGCGGGCTCGCCGCGCCGTAGCTCGGCGGGCCGGCGTGGGGACGGGGGCCAGGAGGAAAGCGGGGGTCGCCAGGCGGGTTGTACATCCGAAGAGATCCTTTGGTGACGGCGGCGCGGGCTTGCGCCACCGCGGGGTCTGCCAGCTCGAGAGCAGCCACCGTGCCAGCGCCTGGAATCCGCGAAATGTCGTGATTTGAGTCGATTTGCGGCCCCGCTACCCAACCTGAGTCGCCGATTGCGGCAATCCCTTGCCGGCAATTGGCAAGAGCCGCAGAAAGCCGCCGGAACGGCTTCTCGCCTCCGACTGTCAGGTGTCGGCTGTCAGCTGTACGCTTCTCCCATGGATGACACGCTGACGCGCCTCGCGTTCCGCGTGCAGGGGGGAGACGTCGACGCCGCCCGCGCCCTGCTCGTGGACGCGCGCGAGCGCCAGCACGCCGCCGGCTTCGAGCGCGCGGTCAAGGCGCTGCTCGGCAGCGTGAGCATCCTCACGAAGCTCGAGGAGAGCGTGGCCCCCGCCGATCGCGCGCGCGTGCGCGAGCTGTTGCCTTCACCGGCCGAGGCGGCGGGGATGTTCACGCCCACCGCCGTCGATCTCGAGGCCATCGAGCGCGTCGGACCGACCGCGCTCGTGGTGATGGCGCGCTGGATGATCGAGGGGCTCCATCTCGTGCCGCGCTACGGCACCGGGCTCCCCTACCTGGGCGCGATGCTCGCCGGCCCGTGGCTCCACGTGCTGCGGCGGTTCGGCGCGCGGGTGGAGGCGCCGTGGATCGGGCTGCGCGTCGTCGTCGAGCTCGATCCCGCGAAGAAGGCGCTGACCGAGGCGGTGGTGAAGGGCTACTTCGCGGTGTTCGGCGATCGCGGCGCGACCGCGGCGCAGGTCGTCCTCGCGAACGAGACGCCCGCCGCGCGCAAGCCGCTCTGGGCGAAGCTCGTCGCCGACCATGCCGCACGCATCGATGATCCCTCGCTGTGTGCGCTCCTCGATGACGCGCCCACGCGCGATCTGGCGCTGGAGGCGCTGCGCCGGCGCGGACCGGCCGCGGCGAAGCACGCACTCCCCTTCCTGCACGCGAGCGCGCCGGGTACGCGGCGCGCGGTGGCGGGGCTGCTCGCGGCGGCGGGCGGAGACTCGGCGATCCCCGCGCTCCGCCAGGCCATCGCGCGCGAGCGTGATGCGCGCACGCGGGTGCACATGACGGCGGCGCTCGAGAAGCTCTCGGGCGCCGAGCCGATGGTGCCGAAGACGACGGGCGAGGACGTCCGCGTGGCGCGCGCGCGGGCCGCGCTGGCGGCGCCGCGCCAGCCCAAGCCGCCGCCGTGGCTCGCCGCCGCCGAGCTGCCGCGCATCCTCTGGCGCGACGGCGAGCCGATCACGCGCGCCGAGATCGATGCGCTGGTGGGCCGCCTGGCGCTCCTCCGCGCGGTGCAGGTCGACGCCATCGTCCCCGATCTGCGCGCGGCGCTCGAGCCCGCGGCGGTGCGGGCGCTGCTCGCGGCGCTGCGCGAGGCGTTCATCGCCGGCCGCGAGCGTCACGTGTTCCCCGACTGGCTGCTGCGCGCGCTGGCGCTGCTCTCTTCGGAGCAGGACGTCGACCGCGCCTGCGAGGAGATCGACGAGAACCTCCGCACGTCGGCGCGCGAGCGGTGGCGCCGCGGTCCAGGCGGATCGGTGGAGCTGGTCTGGGATCCGGAGGCCATCGCGAGCTCGCCGTGCCGGGTGGCGTTCGCGTGGATCGTGCACTGGGCGGAGAGCGGCCCCAAGCGGCGCGATCGCGAGAAGGCGCAGAAGGCGCTGTCGATCGCGACGCGCACCGTCCCCGAGGGCGAGCGCCCGTTCGCGGTGCTGCGACGCTTCGGCCTCGACGACGACGGCGCGCGCACCTTCGTGGAGGGCGACAGCGTCCTGGTCGTGCACGTCCGCACCGGTGGCGCCATCGAGGTGCTCGGCAGCGATGGGCTCGCGGTGCTGCGTCTCCCGGCCGACGAGCTGGGCAAGCGCGTGAAGAGCCACGTCGCGCAGCTCGAGGAGGCGCTGCTCGACGCGCGCCGCACGCTCGCCGAGGCCTATGCCGACCGCCTCGAGCTCGACGTACGCTTCGTGCGACGCTTCCTGCTCGCGCACCCGCTCTGGAGGCCGATCGCGCAGGGCTGCGTGGTGCGCCGCGAGGGTGCGCTCCAGACGCTGCGCCTCTCGGAAGAGGCGCTCGCGGACGTCCCCGACGCGGAGCGCGTCCGCTTCGTGCTGTCGCAGGTCGCGGGGTAACCGAGAGCGAGACCCCGGGCCGGCGAGCGCGAATCGGACGGACGCGGACCCACAAAGACGAACGAGCCGCGACCGAGGTCGCGGCTCTCATTCTCCAGTGCGCGCGAAGCGCGCCTACCAGTCCGGCGGTGCCTGCGGTCCGGGGACGATGCCGGCGATATCCGGATCCTCGCCGCCAACCGTCGTCGGCTTGTTCTCCTTGTCGCGCTTGCGGTCCTCGCGCTTCGCGCTTTTTTCGCGCTGACGCTCCTGCCGCTGCCGTTCCTTCTGACGCTTATTTACGCTGGGATTGGACATATAAGTTCCTTTCCGCGGCGAGCCCTTCGGCCGCCGCCTCGAGGGCTCTCAGGTTCCGGTCGGGAGACGACCGCCGCGATAGCGCCGGCGACGTCTTGCGCGGGGAGCCCGCGCATCCTGGGGGGTAGAGTTGGTGGGGGACGGTTTCGTGGTGTCGGCCGCGACGGGCGAGCCCGTCCGTGCGCGATCGACGTGCTGGGGTTGAGTGGTGGTCCGCGCCTGAGGCGCGGGTGAGCTGTGATGACCGCCGCGGAGGCCGCCGCTGCGCGAGCGATCGAAGCCGCCACTGCGCTCGCCGCGCTCCGAGCGCTCACCGGGCAGAGGGCCGAGGCTGGGCGGAAGGTCGACGGCCGCCGCGACCGGAATGCGCTGGCGGATCACCTTCTCGATGTCCTTGAGGAGGCCGCGCTCGTCCTCGTCGCAGAACGCGATCGCGTGGCCGCCAGCGCCGGCGCGGGCCGTGCGACCGATGCGGTGCACGTACTGCTCGGGGACGTCGGGGAGATCGTAGTTCACGACGTGAGTGATGCCTTCGACGTCGATGCCGCGCGCCGCGATGTCGGTCGCGATGAGCACGGGGATGTCGCCGTTCTTGAAGCCGTCGAGCGCGCGCTCGCGGGCACCTTGCGACTTGTTTCCGTGGATGGCGGCGGCGCGGATGCCCGCGCGGTCGAGCTGCTCGACGAGGCGGTTGGCGCCATGCTTGGTGCGGGTGAAGACCAGCGCGCGGTCGACGCCCGACTCCCTCAGCACCTTCTCGAGCAGCGCGCGCTTGTCGCGCTTGGCGACGTGATGGACCGTCTGCTCGATCTTCTCCGCGGTGGTCGCCTGGGGGACGACCTCGATGCGGACGGGATCGATCAGGATTCGACCCGAGAGCTCGGCGATGACCGGCGGCATCGTGGCCGAGAAGAAGAGCGTCTGACGCTTGGTCGGGACCTCGCGCACGATGCGCTTCACGTCGTGGATGAAGCCCATGTCGAGCATGCGGTCGGCCTCGTCGAGGACGAAGACCTCCACCGCGTCGAGCTTCACGTAGCCCTGCTCCATCAGGTCGAGGAGGCGGCCGGGCGTCGCGATGAGAATGTCGGGCTTGCGACGAAGCGCGTCTTCCTGACCGCGCTGTCCGACGCCGCCGTAGATCACGACGTTGGTGAGGCCGAGGTT
>JAYTBL010000917.1:0-15380 GCA_043736975.1 Polyangiaceae bacterium | reverse complement strand
GATCCAGAGCATGTAGTCGTAGTCGACCGTGCCGCCCCATGGCGCCTGCTTCGGCCCGCGCCGCGTGTCACCACCCGCCACCTTGTTGCGCGCGTAGTAGACGACGGCGTCGTAAGTGCGGCTGATCACCAGCTTGATGCCAGCGTCGCGGCAGCGCTCCGAGAACTCGTTCCAGGCATCGAAGAAGCGACCGCTGAACTCGCGGCCCGGAATGCACGCGACCACCGTGAGGGGCTTGCTCGGGGGGAGCGCCACCACCGTCGCCGCCCGCCACCTTGTTGCGCGCGTAGTAGACGACGGCGTCGTAGGTGCGGCTGATCACCAGCTTGATGCCGGCGTCGCGGCAGCGCTCCGAGAACTCGTTCCAGGCGTCGAAGAAGCGACCGCTGAACTCGCGGCCCGGGATGCACGCCACCACCGTGAGCGGCTTGGTCCTCGGGAGCGCCACCACCGTGGCCGCCTTGGCCGCCTTCGCGACCGCCGCTACCGGCGTCGTCGCGAGCGTCGCCGCGAGCGCGCCGCGAGCGATCGCCTTCATGAAGTCGTCGTCCTCGCCCGAGACCGCGACCAGCCCGCGGACGACCGCGGGGAGGTCTGCTTCGGCGGGCACGCACACCAGGTTCGCCTGCGGCTGGTACGCCGCGAAGACGTCGTCGGCGCTGCCGAAGAAATTGTCGGCGCGGTAGTAGCGCGCCACGTGCCAGTACGCTCGGTAGCCGAGCGCGCGCACGGCGGCGAGGCACGCGGCGGAGCGCTCCACCGTGTCGTTCTCGACGAAGAGGATCGGACGATGACGGGCGATGGTGGCCTGCGCGCCGGCGAGGACCTCGACCTCGAAGCCCTCGGCATCGATCTTGATGAGGCGACATGCGGGGAGCGCGAGGTCGTCAATCGCGATGCACCGGACCTCTTCACCGTCGGTGCGCCCGCGATCGGTGATGACGGACGCGGCGCCGACGTTGCAAGGCGCGCTGGGATCGAGCGTGGGGATGCGCACCGTTCCCGCGGCGCTGCCCGCCGCGGCGCGGACGCAGTCCACATGCAGGAGCCCGTTGGTGGCGGCGTTCGCCGAGAGCAGCGCATGCGCGGTGCGCTGCGGCTCCACCGCGATCACGCGCCCCTGCTTGCCGACCGCCTGCGCGAACGGCACCATGTGGCTGCCGATGTTCGCGCCGACGTCGACCACCAGGTCGCCCTCGTCGAGGCACTCCACCAGCAGCTCGATCTCGGAGGCGCACCACTCGCCGTGCACGTCGAGCGCGCGGCCCACGAAGGTGTCGTTCACCAGGTAGCTCATCGTGCCGTAGCGCGTCAGCTTCGTCGCCACGTCGCCGGCCTCGGCGAGGCGCGCAGGCGGCGCGCCGCCGTGGGCGCTCGCCAGCGCCCGACTGCGCCGCTCGGCCGGCGGATGGTGCGGCGCCGCCGCGGTGTAGAAGCGCTGCGCAGCGGCGCGGTCGTCCGCCGCCTCGAGCCAGAGACCCAGCTCGTAGGCCGCGACGAACGTGCCGGCGCCGAGCGTCCCCGGGAAGCGCTCATCGCCCCCGAGCTCGAGGCAATGCACCAGCGCCGCCTTCGTCTCCTCGAGTCGCCCCAGCGCGCGGTTCGCGCGGAACGCCAGGAACGAGAGCTCGGTGAACGCCGGCCAGCGCGGCGCGCAAGCCTCGACGAGCCCGAGCGTCTCCTCGAACGCGCCCGCGGCGAACAGCGCCTCTCCCAGCGCGAGCGCGAAGCGCGTGCCCTCGGGCCCGTCGACGTCACCGCCGTCGAGGGCGCGGTTCGCGAGCGCCACGGCCGACGAGGGATCCACGTCGAGGAGCAGCTCGGCGAGCTCGAGATGAATGAGCGGATCGCTGGGCGCGACCGCGAGCGCCAGGGCGAGCCGGTTGGTGCGCACGTTGCGGGTGCCGAGGGCCGACGCCGACGCGACGACGCGCGCGCCGACGTCGATGCGCGGCCCCCGCGACCACGGCGTCAGATCGCCCTCCAGGATTGCGCCGGCGCGGAAGAGGCGCGGCTCGATGCGCCGCCGCAGGTTCTCCTGGCGCAGCTCGAGGATCCGGATCTGCCCCGTCGCCCGCTGCGCTCCCGCCTCGTCGTCCGCCGCGAAGGCCGCGATCACCGCGAGAGCGCCGGGCTCGAGCCGCTCGCCGGCCCGCAGGAAGAGGAGGGCATCGGCCTTGCTGGCGGCGAAGCGCTGCGCCGCAGCACCGACATCGGCCACCAGCTCGATCGTCGCGTCCAGCTCCGGCGACGGCGTCAGCGTGGAGCGGGTCTCGGCGATCCGCTCGGGATCATCGGTGAGGCCGACGGAGAGGACGCAAACAAGGAGATTCGGACGCTTCACAGGGGTACATCCCACAACGGCGCCGGTCGTTTTTTCTTCAGCCCGGTGCGCTTCGGTACGTTCGGCGGCGAGCGATGGCCAGCCCCGCGCATTCTTGTTAAGCGTGGGGCATGACGTTCTCCACCACCTCGTCGCTGCAGGAGACCTACGCGCCGCAGGGGCGCTGCTTCGGCTGCGGCCCCGCGAACGCCCAGGGCCTGCGCATCCGTAGCTTTCCCACCGCCGACGCCGCGGACGCGCACGTCCTCTGCGATTTCACGCCCGCCAGCCATCATGAGGCGTTCGAGAACGTGCTGAACGGCGGGATCATCGGCGCGGTGCTCGACTGCCACATGAACTGGACCACCATCTTCCACCTCATGAAGAAGAACGGGCTCGACCACGCGCCCTGCTGCGTGACCGCCGACTTCAAGGTGACCCTCAAGCGCCCGACGCCGCTCGGGCCGGTGCACGTCGATGCCCACGTGGTGTCGTCGACCGAGGACCGCGCCACCATCGAGGCGGTGATGACGGCGGGAGACAAGGTCACGGCCATCGGCACCGGGACGTTCGTGGCGGTGCGTCCCGATCACCCCGCGTATCACCGCTGGTAGCGCACCGCGCTAGTCCCGACGCACGAAGAGCGGCCGATAGTCCCGGCCACGAAATGGGAGTCGCGGCACACTACCTCAGCGACGAAGCGGCGCGGTCCCGATACTATGGGGCATGTTCACGGTCCGTCCCTTCGTCGTCGCGCTCTCAGCCTTGGGTCTGCTCCTCGTGCTGCTCGTCGCCTGCGACAGGCCGAAGCCTTCGGGGCTCGTCACGGCCGAGGCCGGCGCCGCGACTGTCCCGGTGGAGGCGGGTCCGCAGCCCGTCGACCTCGCGCAGTGCGCCGGCTGTCAGCTCGCGCCGATCCCCGCGTGGACCTTCGAGGGGATCTACAAGGATGCAACCTGCACGGAACCGATCGCGCAGCTGGTGGCCCCGGCCTGCACCGTGGTCCCGGCGCTCGGCGCCGCGGTGAGCCTCACCTACGTCGACGAGGCGCCGCCCCGCAAGGCGAACGAGACGGCGACGGTCACGCTGGTCGATCAGGTCGCCGCCGAGGCGCCGCACTACCGCAAGACCGCGAAGGGCTGCGTACGTGCGAACGAGGGCGCCGTCGACATCACCCCCACCAGCTGCGCGAACGCCAAGGTCTGCCGCGATCAGGGCGGCGCGCTCACCTGCACCACGTGCCGCACGTTCGCGAACGGCTGCCCGGACTACGAGGAGACGCGCCTCTACGCCACCATCAAGGACGACAAGAAGCCGGCGACGGGCGGCGGCGGGAACCTGGCGCGCCTCGCGCAGTGCTGCAACGCGCTCGCCGCGCAGGCGCGGGCCATGGGCCCCTCGCCCGAGGCCGGCATGGTGCTGGCGGCGGCCGCGCAGTGCAACGTGCTGGTCCAGCAGGCCGGCCCCAACGGCAACGCGCCCGAGCTGGGCGCGCTCCGCAGCGCGCTCGCCGGCCGCAACGTACCGGCGATCTGCGCAGGGTTCTGAGCGATGCCGCGAGAGTCCGCCACCAAGAAGGTCCGCTACCCGACCACGCACGAGGAGCGCGTACCGCTCCTGCATCAGCGGCGTGATCTGAAGATGGCGTCGAACGCCCACGCGTACGTCCGCGGCAGCACGGCGCGGTTCTACGATTGGCTCGCCACCAGCGCCGGACGCTCGATGCCCACCGGGCCCATGGTGTGGATCTGTGGCGACGCGCACGTCGGGAACATGGGGCCCATCGCGCGCAGCGAAGGTGACGTCGTCGTCGAGATCCGCGATCTCGATCAGACGGTGGTGGGCAATCCCGTCCACGATCTGGTCCGGCTCTCGCTCTCGCTCGCCATGGCGGCGCGGAGCTCGGATCTGCCCGGCGTCATCACCGCGCTCCTGGTGGAGGAGCTCATGGAGGGCTACCTCGAAGCGCTCGGCGGGCGCCCGCCCGCCTCGACCGCGAGCGAGAGCGCCGCGGTGCGCTTCGTCGTGCGCGAGGCGAACCGACGGCGCTTTCGCCACCTGCATCGCGAACGGCTCGGGGCCGCGCTGCAGCTGCGACTCGGGAGACGCTTCTGGCCGCTCTCCGCGGAGGAGCGCTCGGATCTCGATGCGCTCCTCGATCGCGAGCGCATCCGAACGCTCGTGACGACGCCCGACAGCCGCGACGACGACGCCGAGATCTCCGTGGCCGACGCCGCGTTCTGGGTGAAGGGCTGCAGCTCGCTCGGCCTCTGGCGCTGCGCCGCCCTCGTCGACATCGTGGGCAAGAAGGGGAGCTCCGGCTTCTCGCTGCTCGACATCAAGCAGGCGGTCTCGCCCCTCGCGCCGCGCGCCCCGGGCGCGAAGATGCCCACCCATTTCGGCGAGCGCGTGGTGCAGGGCGCGCGCGCCCTCGCGCCCGCCCTCGGCGAGCGAATGGTCTCAGGCACGATCGGCGGACGCGCCGTCTTCGTCCGCGAGCTGCTGCCCCAGGATCTGAAGCTGGAGCTGGAGATGCTCAACCGGAGCGAGGCTCGCGCCACCGCGCGCGCGCTGGCGCGCCTCCTCGGCACGGCGCACGTACGGCAGATGGACGCCTCGCACCGCAAGTCGTGGGTGAGGAGCCTGCGCGGGGCGACGTCGAAGAGCATCCACGCGCCAAGCTGGCTGTGGCGGTCGGTCGTCGATCTGGTCGGGGTCCACGAGCAGGCCTACCTCGAGCACTGCCGGCAGCACGCGCTGGCGGGCGCGCGCGCCGAGGTCGAGCAGGCATGAGCGCCTTCCGCACGGCGCTCGGAGCCGCCCAGAAGCGCGTCGATCCCAAGGGCCGCCGCTGGCTGTTCGTGCCCTACGATCAGCTCACGGACCAGGTCGGACCGCTCGCCCGGGAGGACCCCCGAGAGCTCGGGATCGTCGTCGTGGAGTGCCCGGCGAAGGCGGAGCGGCGCCCGTACCACCAGCAGAAGCTGGCGCTGGTGCTCACCAACCTGCGGCACTTCGCGCTCGAGCAGGCGGCACGCGGCGTCGCGGTGCGCCACGAGGTCGCCGACTCCTACGCGGCCGCGCTCACCAAGGTCCTCCCGGCGACCGGCGCGCTCCGCGTGGCGAGGCCCGCGGAGCGCGAGCTGCGGGTCGACCTGGAGCCGCTGGTCGCGCAGCAGCAGCTGGAGGTGATCCCGCACGAAGGCTGGCTGACCACCACCGAGGACTTCACGGAGAGCCAGGGCGAGCCGCCCTGGAGGATGGATGCATTTTACAGGCATGTGCGGCGCCGTCTCGACATCCTGATGGTCCGCGGCAAGCCGGAGGGAGGAAAGCTCAGCTTCGACGCCGAGAACCGGAAGCGCTGGTCGGGGTCGCCGCCCGCCCCCACGCCGCCCGACTACCGGGTCGACGACGTCACGCGCGAGGTCTGCGATCTCGTGCGCGAGCGCTTCGCGACCCACCCCGGCAGGCTACAGCCCGACCAGCTGCCGGCGACGAGCGGCGACGCCGAGCGCCTGTGGAGCTTCGCGAGGAGCGCGTGCCTCGAGAGCTTCGGCCCCTTCGAGGACGCGATGTCGACCGAGTCGCGCACGCTCTTCCACACGCGCATCTCTCCGCTGCTCAACAACCTGCGGCTGCTCGCGCCGCGGATCGTGGCCGAGGTCGCGAGCATGAAGGCGCTACCGATCGCGAGCCGCGAGGGCTTCGTGCGGCAGATCCTCGGCTGGCGCGAGTACGTGCGCCACGTCCACGACGCCACGGACGGCTTTCGCACCATCCGTGGCGAGCCGCAGCCGACGAACGCGGAAGGGAGCTCGATCAGCTCCTTCCTCGGGACGTGCGGCGCGCTCCCGCCCGCGTACTGGGACAAGCCGTCCGGGCTGCGCTGCCTCGACGAGGTCGTGCGGGCGGTCTGGGAGGATGGCTACAGCCATCACATCACCCGGCTCATGGTGCTCTCGAACATCGCGCTCCTCCTCGACGTCGCGCCGCGCGAGCTCACCGACTGGTTCTGGACCGCGTACCTCGACGCCTACGACTGGGTGGTGGAGCCGAACGTGCACGGCATGGGCACCTTCGGGGTCGGCGAGCTCATGACGACGAAGCCCTACGTCGCCGGCTCGGCCTACATCCACAAGATGAGCGACTTCTGCGAGGGCTGCCGCTTCGACCCGAAGACGACGTGTCCCCTGCCCGCGCTCTACTGGGCGTTCCTCGGCCGCCACCGCGAGGCGCTGGGCGGCGTCAACCGCATGAGGCTTCCGATCGCTGCCGAGGCCAAGCGCAGCCCGTCGCAAAAGAAGGAGGATGCCGCGACCTTCGAGCGCACCTCGCGCGCGCTGGCAGCCGGCGAGGAGCTCACCGGGAAGCTGGGGTGACTCCGCTCCGTCGCCGATGCATAGTCTCGCGATGGCAAGAGAGATCACGGACCTGACGAAGGCTCAACTCGAGTCGCTTCGCGCCCAGCTCCAGGCTGCGCGTGTCGAGCTCACCTCCCGAAGCCGCGCTGCCGCGCCGAGCGCGCGGCAGCCCGAGGTGGGCGACGCGATGGACGCCGCGGATCGCGCGAACGAAGGCGAGGAGACGGGCGCGCGCAACGAGCGCGACACCGCGAAGCTCGCTGACATCGATCACGCGCTCGGCAAGTTCGATCGCGACGAGTACGGGGTGAGCGAGGACTCGGGCGAGCCCATCGGCTACGGCCGCCTCCACGCTCTTCCGTGGGCGCGGCTCACGGTCGCCGAAGAGGAAGCGGTCGCAAAGCGGCGCGCCGAGCGCGCCTGAGCCTCCTCGAGGACCTCATTCGGCAGGCAAGAAGCGTGGTCGACCATCAGGATGCCGTTCGACGCACGCGGCCCCGATCTGGCCATGGACACCCGTCGGCTGGCCAGGACAGATCGTCAGTGCGAAAGCCGCGCGTCGCCGAGCTCGAGGCCGAGCTGGCGCAGCGGGGCGCGTAGCCTCACGGCGAAGCGGGCGGCTTCTCTCCGTGCGTGAAGCCGGCGCACGGGTCCTCGTCGCTTGCGCGTGGCGTGAACCACACGAAGTCGAAGGGAAGCACGGCGACGTTCCAGCGCGCGGCATACGCCGGCGGATCGTTCCGGCCGGCCTCGACCTCGGCGAACGCGATGCTCGTGACCGGGCGCGAGGGATCACGTACGGCGAGATCCCGGCCCGCGCCCCGGTCGCGCCGCGTGTGCCCGGTGCCCGCGATGAGCACGCCGTCCTGGGCGTGCTCGGCGTTCCCGGCAGCGATCAGCGAAGCGGCCATCGACGCATCACGCGCACGCTGGAAGCGCATCATCGCGCCGATGCTGGCGTCCGGGAGATGCCCGCAGTGGCTCTCCTTGAGCTCCTCGCGTAGCGAGGCCTGCTGCGCGGCGTCGAGCGGCGTCCCTTCGTCGATCGGCGCGGCGACGCCGCCGTCCGCACCGGCCGGCTTCATCAGCGCACGCATGCGCGACCGCGGGAGTCCGGTCGCGACGATGGGCAGCGATGCATCGAGCGCGAGCTGGGCGATGGGCGCGTAGTCGGCCCACGGCGGCCAGCCGGAGTCCGCCCAGTGCGCGGCGCTCGCGATGGCCGCCGCATCGCGCGGATGCTCGCGCCGCGCAGCCTCGATGGCCGCCTGATCGTCGGCGTCGAACATCTCGAACGCCACCACCGGCTTGCGCCCCGCCGCGACGAGCGCGCGCAGCACCCGGGCCTGGAGGGCGTGGTGGTCGGGGTTGTCGTGCTTTTCGCCGAGGAGGACGTACCCGCGGAGCCCGCCGAGCACCTCCGCCTCGTCGACGAAGCGCGCCGCGCGGACGCTCCAGATGCGTCCGACCAGCGGGTGATCGGCATCGAGGCGCGTGGACCACGCGAGGGGCGGCCGAGCCGCCGGGAGCTCCGTCGCCCCACCGGGAGCGTGCGGCGCCGGAGCCGCGCAGCCCGCCACGGCGCTCATGACCAACGCGCCGAAGGTACCCACGCGCGGAACGCGACCAGCCATGCGCGCACTCTAGCGGAACGCGCGCGGATCCGCGCCTGCACGCCGCCGCGCTCTCCGCGATCCTCCTCTCCACGCTGCTCGGTGCCTGCGGCGTCGAGTTCACCTGCATGCTACCGGCGCTCCCCACGGGTGACGCCGCCCCCGTCGAGCATGGTGCGCATGACCGATCCTTGGATGGATGAAGAGCCCGCCCTCGTTCTCCCTGCGCGCTTCGACACGCGTACCGAGAGCGAGGACCAGACGATCACCTACGCCTCCGCGCCGCGGCAGTGGAGCGTGACCTCGGCAGGCTCGGGCTCGAAGGAGCCGATGGGCACGATGGCAATCCCGTGCGCGACGTCGAAGTGCGGCAGGCTCGAGCCGCAGACGCTGCAGAAGGCGTGCGCTGCGTAGGTCGGCCCCGGGGTCTCGAAGGTCGTGACGAGCTCGACACCACGCACGAAGCGGAGCGACTCGAGCGGCAGCACGAGGCTCGTCGCGCCGCCGGCCCCCTTCGTGCAGCCCGCGCAGGGGCAGCGGTTGACGCGCAGGGGCGTCCCCGACATCTCGAAGGTGACCTGCTGACAGAGACAGCTTCCACGGAGGGGCCGAGGCATGACCTCCCCGGATGCACGCGCCGGGCCACGAGCGCCAGGTCCAGAATTCACCCACTGCACGCGGGTCACGGATCGGCGGGTGCTCAATTCGGGAAAGAGGTCCGTCCCTTCGTGCGGACCTCGAGCTCTACGGTAAGGTTTGGCGAGCGCGCACGATGCGGCGCTCCGGGCGTGGTATCAGGCTCGGCATGACCGGCCTCTTCCATGCGCACTCCGGGATTCGCTTCCTCATCCTGCTGCTTGCCGCCGTGAACGTCGTGGTGCTCGGCCTCGGGATCGTGCAAAAGCGGCCGTTCGGAAAGCTGCACCGGGCGCTCGGGGCGATCTTCGCCGGCTCGCTCCATCTGCAGGTCGTCCTGGGAGCGACCATGGTGGCGCTCGGGCGCTACTACCCGGCGCTCATCGGCCACATGGTCATGATGGTCCTCGCGGCCGTCGTCGCGCAGGTCGCGATGTCGGTGAATCGTCGCCGCGCGACGCCGACCCTGCACATCCCGCTGATCGGCGTGCTGGTTGCCCTCCTCTGCATCGTCGGAGGCGTGATGTCGATCGGCCGCGGGCTGTTCACGATGAGCGCGGGCTGAGGCAGTCGACCCGGACCGTCTAGCCGGTGTAGGTCTCGTCCTGCTCGATGCGCGAGAGCACCCAGTCGTACTCGCCGCTCGTGACCTTGACCTGACAGTACTCGCAGTTGCCGGTCATGCTGATCTTGAGCGGCGCGCCGCAGTTCGGGCACTGGCCCTCGCCCTTGTCGGACTTCTTCTTCTGGGCGCCGCGGATGAGCGTCCAGTACTCGGAGTAGGAGCGCGGCGAGCTCTGGCTGCCGCTCATGAGCCGGCCGTCCTCGCCGACCGTGTAGTCGAGGCCGTTCGCGTAGAGGCGGACGGTGACCGCGTCGTAATACGCGTCGGTGGTGGCGTTCGCGAGCTCGAGCCGCGTGATGTGCGAGCCGTCGGTGCGGTTGATGCAGCGCGCGTTGCGGTAGAGATCGATCCAGTACATCTGCGACTGGAACAGGTTGTCGCTCACGAACGGGCGCACCTTCGAAGGATCGCGCATCACCCAGCCGGCGTGGAAATTCTGGAAGACGAGCCCGACGCGGTGCTTGAGCTGCTGCCACGAGGTGCCCTGCGGATCCTTCGCCTGGATCTGCGCGAAGGCGGCCTGGGCGTTGGCGTCGTAGACGGTGGGGAGGCTCGTCCCCTCCTCGCCCACGCTCGACGTGAGGAGCGGCCCGCGCGGCTCCTTCTCGAGCGTCTGGATGCTGCCGATCGCCCAGTCCTTCGAGCCCGAGGGCACGGTGGTGTGGCAGAACCCGCAGGTGGTGCCGCGCATGTTGGAGAGCGGGCCGCCGCAGCTCGGGCAGTTGAGCGTGCGCGCCTTGCCCGGATCGCGCGAGCGCGCGCCGGCCGCGCGCGTGAGGCGCAGGCGCTCCTTCACGTAGAAGCGCTGCTCGCCCTGCGGGCGGTAGCGCTCGACGTAGTTCGACTCGACGAGGATGTCGACGGTGGCTGCGCCCTGCGGGTCGACGCGCACGCTCTCGTAGGTGAGCCCGCCGATGATGATGCCGTTGACCTCCTGGATGCGGCCGTCGTTCTGGAGCGTGACGCGCGCGTGATCGGCGACGTACGCCGCCAGCCCCTCGGCGCTGCCCGCGCCGCGCGCGCGGTGCATCTCGGCGTAGAGGAAGTAGACGAAGTCCTCGAAGACCACGACCGAGAAGCCAGGATCGGTGGTGCGCAGCGCCTCGAGCTTGCCGCGCAGCGGGGTCACGACGGTGGGGGGCGGCGGCGCCGCATACGGCGTCCAGTTGGTGGTGGCGGCGCCGCTCGACCACTCGCTGCCGCCGAGCGCCGTGTTGGCGCGCGCGCGCACCACGAAGATCACGATCACGATGATGAGGATCGGGATGCCGATGATGGGATTCTCGATGACGAGCGCGATGAGCGCGCCGCCCCCGCCGCTCCCGCCGCCGCTGTAGCTCCCGCCGCCGCTGTAGCTCCCGCCGCCCCCGCCCCCGCCCCCGCCCCCGCCCGACTTGCTGCCGCCGGAGAAGGAGCCGCCGCCGCCGGGCCGCGCCAGCGCCTCGGTGGCGCTGAGCAGGACGGTCGCGAACACGCTCGCCACCGCGAGCGCGCGCGCGAGATCGTGACGACCGAGCACGCGGGAGAGCACCAGCGGAAGGCGACGAGGGAGACCGCTCATGCGATGTCGTCCACGAGCTCGTTCACGTCGTCCGCGGCGCGCGGCATGGTCGCGGCGAACACTCCGCCCAGGCGCTCGAGCGTCTCGGCGAAGGTGCGGACGTCGAGGCGGGCGAGCGCGCCCTCGAGCGCCTCACGGGATCCCTCGGCGGCCATGCGAGCCTCGGGCGTGATGCCCGCGTCGAGCACGAGCGTCACCAGGCCCTCGAAGATCGCCACGTGCACGAGGAGGCCGGTGCGCCCGCTGGTCTTCGACACGCCGAGGTCGAAGAACGCCGCCTTCGCCGCCTGCTCGACGATGACCCGGCGCTTCGTCTCCGAAAGCGCGAGGCGCTGGAGCGGGGGGAGCATCCGCGAGAGCCCGTAGCCCACGGCGAACGCGACGACGGTGTCGACGGGCATCAGCGTTGTGCTGAAGTCGATGGGAAAGAAGAGGAGGAAGAGGAGCGTCAGGAACGCGGTGACCGCGCCGAAGAGGAGATGCACCTCGGGGTACGAGCGCACCTGCTTCTTGACCGTGACCATCAGCTCGGCGCACGTCTGCAGCTCGAAGGCCTTGATCGCCAGAACGGCGCGCGCCTTCGCCCGCGCATCGAGGAACGGGACCCGGCCACTCATCGGAGCCGAAGCCTATCAACGTTCAGGGCTGCATGGCGATGTCAGATCGACGGTCCGGAGCGCGCGGTCAACGCTTCACGGACAGTCGATTCCGGGAAGCGCGCACATGCTGCTGCCCGGGCACTTGGGCAAACCATTGCAGTTGTCGGGGAAACCTCCCGGGAAGTCCGAGCCGCCCGAGAGGGTCGTCCCGAGGGGGAACGACGTGACGGTCGCGTTCGACCCTTTCACCTGCAGCTCGAACACCGCAGCGTTCGCGACGCCGATGAACGTGAGCTCGAGATCGAGGTCGACCGGCAAGCAGGCGCCCATCGCCATCGGCCCATTGGTCTTGAGCGTCAAGCGGACGGTCGAGGACTGGTTCGCGGCGAGCTTGGGTACGTTGGCCGATCCGACCAACCGGGGCGTCGATCCCGTCTCGATGGCCTCGAGCGTGGGCCCGGGCACCTCAGCGCCAACCCCGACGCCGCGATTCTTGACGGCGAGATCGATCTTGATGATCCGCGGACAGGTCCCGCTGCCCGCGCTATCCGTTTCGTTCGAGAAGAGTATGCCATTCTCGATCCCGTAGCGGGCGGCGACGCTCGGCGCGTTGGTGCTCACGAGCGCGACCATCTTGGTGTGGTAGGAGAACGCGGCCGCCCCGGTGAGGCCCGCACCACCGAGGAGCGCCTTCGAGACGTTCTTGTCCTTCGCGTACACCGCGACGCTGGCCTTGACGGCCTTTTGCACGGCCGCGCGCTGAACCGTGTCGAGACTGACGGCGCTCCGCGTCCGCAGCTGCAATGGCGTCCCCTCGACCGCGAGCTTCGGCCGGGGGGGCTCGGTAGCGACCTTCGGCGTGTCGCCGCTGGCGATGCTCGCGAGGAAGACGCCTCCAAGCGCCAAGGACGACAAGAGTACGGGGCGGAGCGAAGGGTTCATATGTGCCTCTCGAAGCGCGAGAGCATAACCCATCGAGCTCCAAACGCTCTCGGTTCGCACTCTCGATCCGCCTCGATCGTGCACCTGCGGACCGTGCGGCGCGATAGGCCGATCAGCCTAGCGAGCGGGCTGCACTGCAGGGTCGTCGTCGCTGCTCTTCGTGCAGCCGATGGCGAAAAATGCGCAGGCCGTCGCTGCGAGGGCAAGGGGGAGCAGCTTCTTCGGCAAAGCAGGGTCCTTCGACGACCAACGCTCGAGCCCGAGGGCCGGATCGGCTGATCCCAAAAGCGGACGCGATGCCGCTAGGATGGTCGGCGATGACCGCCTTCGAGCAACGAGTGTCCGAGATGCGCGCCTGGTTCGAGAGCCCCCGCTTCAAGGGGCTCACGCGGCTCTTCACGGCCCGCGAGGTGGTCGAACAACGGGGCACGATCGCCGCCGACTACACGGTCGCGCGCGACACCGCCGCCGCGTTCCACGCGCGCCTCCGCGAGCTGTTCGCGCAGAAGAAGAGCATCACCACCTTCGGTCCGTTCTCGCCCGGCCAGGCGGTGGCGATGAAGCGCCAGGGCATCGAGGGCATCTACCTGGGCGGCTGGGCGACCAGCGCCAAGGGCTCCTCGAACGAGGATCCGGGTCCCGACCTCGCGAGCTATCCGCTCAGCCAGGTGCCGGACGAGGCGGCCCCCATCGTCCGCGCGCTGCTCACCGCCGACAAGAACCAGTACTTCGCGCGCGCCCGCATGAGCGAGGAGCAGCGCAAGAACGCGCCTCCGCCCGTCGACTTCCGCCCCTTCATCATCGCCGACGCCGACACCGGCCACGGCGGCGACGCCCACGTGCGCAACCTGGTGCGGCGCTTCGTGGAGGTCGGCGTCCCCGGCTACCACATCGAGGATCAGAAGCCCGGCGTGAAGAAGTGCGGTCACCAGGGCGGCAAGGTCCTCGTCTCCGAGGACGAGCAGATCAAGCGCCTCAGCGCCGCGCGCTTCCAGCTCGACATCATGCAGGTGCCGGGCATCATCGTGGCGCGCACCGACGCCGAGTCGGCGACGCTCCTCGACGGCCGGAGCGACGAGCGCGATCAGCCGTTCATCCTCGGCGCCACCAACGTCGAGCTCCCTAGCTTCAAGGTCGCGTTCCTCGCCATCTTGCGCCGCTTCCACCAGCGCGGCATGGAGGAGCTGAGCGGGTGGCAGCTCTACGCCACCGGCGAGGACGAGTACGCCGCCGCCGACGCCTGGCTCGACACGAGCGGCCTGGGCGCGCTCCTCGAGACCGCGTTCGCCGAATACCAGGCAGGCGGCAGCGTCAACGTCGACGCCACGCTCGACAAGGTCTTCGATCGCTTCGTCGACGTCTGGCAGGCCGAGGCCAACGTGAAGACGTACGGCGAGGCGGTCGCCGACGTCATGCGCTTCCTGGCGGGCGAGGGCGTGCTGTTCCCGATGACGGAGCAGGAGTGGCTCACCTTCGCGGCGCGCGCCTCGTTCTACGTCATCAACGAGAAGGCCCGGAGCATGGGCGTCCACGTGGTGTGGGACTGCGAGCTCGCGAAGTCGCCGGACGGCTACTACCAGGTGCGCGGCGGCATCGACTACGCGATCGCCAAGTCGCTCGCGGTCGCGCCTTACGCCGATATCCTCTGGATGGAGACCAAGACTGCGGACCTCCACGAAGCGAAGATCTTCGCCGACGCGATCCACGCGCAGTTCCCGGACGCGATGCTCGCCTACAACCTGTCGCCCTCGTTCAACTGGGACACCACCGGCCTCGACGACGAGCAGATGCGCCGCTTCCCCGAGGAGCTGGGGAAGCTGGGCTTCGTGTTCAACTTCATCACCTACGGCGGCCACCAGATCGACGGGCTCGCGGGCGAGGAGTTCGCCACGGCGCTCCGCCAAGACGGGATGCTCGCGCTCGCGCGGCTCCAGCGAAAGTTCCGGCTGCTCGAGTCGCCGTATCGTACGCCGCAGACGCTGGTCGGAGGCCCTCGCGCCGACGCCGCCCTGATGTCCCTCTCGGGCCGCACCGCGACGACCAAGGCCATGGGCGTCGGGTCGACGCAGTTCCAGCACGCCATCGCCATCGAGCTGCCGCCCAAGGTGCTGAAGGAGTGGCTCGATCTCTGGCGCAAACAGCACGCCATCCCCGGCGAGCTCCTGGTCTCGCTCCGTCCGCACAGCGCCGGCTCCACCCTCCTCGAGCTCGCGGTGCTGGATGCAGAGGGAAAGAAGAGCGCCAACGTGATCTTCGAGCCGATCCACGATCGACAGGGGCGCGCCATCCTCTCGATCCGCGACCAGAATACGTTCGCCGAGCCGCTGCGCCGCAAGCGCCTCATGACGCTCGCCCAGCTCTTTCTGATGCAGCGGTACAAGACCGATTCGGTGCACTACCTCACGCCCACCGACGACAACCACCGGCAGGCGGAGGGAATGCAGAAGCGTGGCCTCTTCAGCGCGGTAAACGACGAGGTCGGCCAGATCATCGTCGCCGAGGTCAACAAGGCGCGCATCGCCGAGCTGCTGGACGCGAACCGCGTCGCGCTCGGGGCGCTCATCGGCGAGGTCTAGAGAGGGCGGGTCGCGGCGGGCGGCGCGGGGCCGGCACCAGGCGTCACCGGGGGGCGCTTTCGCGGGTCGCGCGAGAGCATGGTAGCAACGTTCGGTGAGCATCGACGACGAACACCCCCTACCGCGGCGGCAGCGCAAGCG
>JAYTBL010000916.1:0-15380 GCA_043736975.1 Polyangiaceae bacterium | reverse complement strand
ACCAGCGCCGGATGCGCGTCCGCCTTGAAGTGCTCGTAGTCCGAACCGCCGATCGCGACGAGGAGATGGTCCACGTCGGCATCGAGCGTCGCCTTGGACTTGCATCCAAGCGACGACAGCGCGAGCTGCAAGACGAGCGACGAGAAGAGAACGAGGAGAAAATGGCGGCGCTTCATACGAAGACAGTATGCCCACTTCGATGGGCCCGGGGAAGCGGTTCAGCTCGTGGCTGATCGGGGCGACCTCGCGAGCTACCGACCGGGCGGGCTGGGGTTCGGATCCCCGTAGCGAGGTGTGGACGCACCGGGCGGGTTGGGGTTCAAGTCGCCGTACTGCGGCGTGCTCGGTCCGGGCGGGCTCGGGTTGAGGTCGCCGAACACCGGCGTACCCGCCGTCGGCGGGCTCGGGTTCTTGCTGCCGTAGACCGGGATCGGGGCCCACGCGTCGCTTCGCGCCGGAGGCGGCGACGCCGTGCTCCCGGCGCTCGTCGCCGGCCGACGCGCAGGATACCAATCGCCGCCGAGCGTCTTCGTCTCGAACGACCGCACCATCGGCGCACGTGGCCCGCTCGGGCTCGGTCGCGGGGCCGGTGGCAGCTCGGGGACGACGGGTGCCGCGCTGGAGAGTGGATCGCGCGTGGAGGCGCAAGCGCAACAGAGCAGCGCCACGACGACGGGAAGGCGCAGACGCATACCTTCGATGAAAGCACGATCGCGGACAATGACGAGTCGGTTCGGCGGCGGTCGGCCGGCTCACATCAGAAACGAAGGCCCCCGCTACGGCCCGGAGGACCAAGATCCTCTCTGCGGGTGGTCCGCACTCCCGATCCGGGATCCCGCATCCAGCCCCCAACCGCGGAGCGAGCTCAGATCGGCGAAGCAGCGGCGTGCACCGCGCGGAGCGCGGGCGCGATGGCGCCCGGCCACTCGCGCAGGACCTCGCGGTAGGTCGCCGGGGTGAGCCGCGCGTCGGGCAGGAGCCGCTCGAGCAGCTCGATCGCCTCCGCGCGGCGCGCGAGCTCGGGGCCGCCGACCAGCATCACCACCTCGGCGACCGACGTGAGCGCGCAGAGAATGGCGTCGACGTCGTCGCGCTCCTTCGAGCCCTTCGCCGGCAACGCGCAAGCCTCGCTCGAGGCTGCCGGAAACCAGCGCGCGAAGCGCGCCGCGAGCGACGCGCGGTCACGATGCAAGGCCTCGAGCCGCGCGCGCTCGCCGTCGGAGGCGCCATTCTCATCCCCGATCCCCGCGTCACGACGCTGCTGAACGTCGGCGTCGTGACGCTCCAAGGCGGCGATGTCGCGCTCGCGATCAATCGAGCGGAGCTCCTCGACGAGCGGGCCGAGCTCGCTCTCGAGCTCGCGTGCCACGGTGAGCGAATTGCGGGCAGAGCGCGGCGGCAGGTGCAACGCCGTCGCGCCCGCCCCCTCCCCGCTGGCGATGGCGATGGCGGCGAGCTGCTCGTCGTCGAGGAAGTGATAGAACGCCGCTTCACCGCGCGCGCGCTGGCGCGCGACGAGGCCGCGCAACGCCGGGTTCTCCTCGCCGAGCGCGATGACGCTCACACCGATGGGGAGCGTACCGAGCGCGGCGCGCGCGGTGACCAGGACGCCTTCGTCGACCTCCGCCTCGCCGTCGGTCACCAGGACGATCTGCGCCCGCGTCAGCTCGTGATCGAGCTCGCGCGCGACGGCGACCTGCTCGAGGCTGGAGAGCAGCGCCTTCTGGATGTCGGTGCCTCCGCGGTGCATCGTCGTGACCACGTCGCGGATCGCGTCCTTGGCGCTCGCGACGCTGTCGACGCGAGTGACGCCGCCCAGCTCCTTGGTGAAGTAGCGGAAGAACAGCGTACACTTCACCTCACCGGGCGCCTTGAGCCGGGCGATCAGCGTCGCGAGCTCGGCGACCAGGAGCGCGTCACGAACGCGCGCGCGTGGGCCGCGCATCGAGCCCGAGCCGTCGAGCAGGTAGACCCGCACCTCGCTGCGCGCGACGACGCGGGTCTTGCGCCGCACCTCTTCGCGGACGAAGCGACGCGCCAGAAGCCGCCCCGATGCGAGATCGAGCAGGATGGTCCGCGGGTCGTTCACGACGGCGTCCGGGATATCTTGGGCGTCGTGCGCGGCGACCAGGATCTGGTCCTGAGTCGGGTGGCGCACCTGCTGGATGAAGCGCTCCTCCTCGACGATCCGTACCGCGCTGAGCGCGCCGCCGACCTCGAAGCAGCCGTCCATCGCCACGGTGGCGCGCAGGACCTCGACGTCAGACCCGGTGAAGTAGAGGAGCGGCTCGTCGGCCGCGGCGCGCTCGATGTCGCTCGCCGCGGCGAGGAGGCGCTCCGCGGCCTGCGCGCGCACCGTCTCGACGCCTTCCTGGACCGCCGCGACCACCTCGGCCCCGAGCAGCTCGGACGCCGAGGCCTGCAGGGAGGCCTCCACCGCGCCCGCGCTCGTGGGATCGGCGCCGTCCCAGAGCCTGGCGATCGCCTGCTTCGTCACGCGCGCCACCTCGCCGTCCGACGCCGCGAGCGCCGCGCAGTCGATCGCCGCGAGCGCCGCGTAGAGCCTTCGTGGGTCGCCGCGATCGATCGCCTGTCGCGCCTGGTGCGCGAGCCCGACGTCGGGCGAGAGGCCGAGCGTCTCCAGCCGATCGATGCGGACGATCTCGCGCGCAATGAACGACGATCGCGTGCGATGTCCGCCGCGGTCCAGCGGCAACGCCGCGGAGATGTCGAGCAGCCGCTGCCGCGCCGCCACCAGGAGGCGGCGCCGCCGCCCCAGCAGGCTTCGCTCGCCGCGCGCCGCGGCGAGCAGATGATCGATCGCCGCGAGCTCGAGCTCCACCACCCTGACGTCGGCAGAAGGCGCCGGGACACGCTCGCGCGTCGCGATCGACGTGATGAACGCGGCGTCGTCGCCCTCCTCGCCTTCCGCCGTGGTGGCGGCTCGCAGGCCGAGCGGCGGAAGCACCGACACGTCGTCGGGGTTCGAGGCGGCGCGCAAGCCACCCTCGTCGGCCGCGCCGCCCTCCAGGGTCGCCAGCGCGCGGTGCGCGGCGAGCAGTAGCTCCCAGACGCGGCGCAGCCATGCCCCGTAACCAACCGCCGGCTTCTTGCGTACGATCGCCGCGCGTTCCACCGCCGCGACGTTGGCGGCGAGCTCCGCCACCGCCAGGTCGTGCGCCGCGCGTGCGCTCTTCGGGTCGTTGCGCGCGGAGGCCTCGCGAAGCGCAGGAAAGAGGGCGAGGAGGGCGGTGAAGCGGACCTTCGCCTTCCAGCCGGCGATGGCGAGGAGCGGGCTCGCGACGCGGAAGAGGAGCTGCTCCTCGATGCCCGCCGGATCGAGGGCGACGCGCTGGATGCGCCGCCCGAGGTCGTCGAGCTGCGCGCTCACGACTCGGTCTTCGAGGCCGGTGCGGCGAGCACCTCGGACCAGCCTGCCTCGGCGCGGCCGCGGCGCAGCGCGTTCAGGGCCTTGCTCGATGCCGCGTCGGTGGCCTCGATCGCCGCGCGCAGCGTCGCCACGCGCGCCGCCGCTTCGGGAAAGACGTCGCCGATGACGCGACTCTCGAGCGCGAAACGGAGGAGCGCGCCCTCGTCACGCGTGACATGGAAGAACCTGCTGTCGGCAAGCTCGGTGAGAACGTTGCCGATGGTGGGGGTCGCGCCAGAAGCGCACGCGGCCTCGACCTTGGGCCCGAGCACCTGCCACCATGCTTGTACGAGCGAGACGGCGCGCTCGACCCGCGCGATATCGAGCGCCACGATGCTCGCTCGCAGATCTTCAGGCAGCTTGCCGATCAGCTCACCGACGGCGCGAACGAGCTCGGCGGGGTCCCGCGTGGGGAGCGGGGGCGCGGGGGCGACCCGCAGCGCGAGCTCGACGATCGTGTACGAGAGCGAGACCCGCTGCTCCGCGGCGCGCAGGGCGCGATAGCCTTCGTGACTCGGCTTCGTCACTGCCTGAGCAGGCTTCTTCTTTTCGGTCTTCACCAGTGCGCCGGCGGCGAGGCGCAGCAGATCGACCGGCGGAATGACCGCCTTGAGGCCGCTCTTGTCGAGCTGCGCGACGAGCGCGGCGACGTGGTCGACGAGCTCGAGACGATCGCGTCCCTGCACGCGATCGAACGCGGCACGTACCAGCGGCTCGACGCGCGGCCCGACCACCCGCGTCTTGAGCACCCCGGACGTTCCGCCCAGCGCCACCAGCGCAGCGTCGAAGCGATCGATCGCCTGGAGCGACGGACCGAGCACGCGCAGCACCGCCCCCAGCTGCTCACCACCGCTGCTGGTGAGCGCGGCGGCGACGGCGTCGCGGAATCCGGTGTCGAGGATCTCCACGAGCTCGTCCTCCACCCGGACCACGGCCCGCGCGAGCGCGACGTCGAGCGGCTGGCTGGGGGGCTCCTCGGCGCCGGCCGCCCGCAGCTTGGCGCACGTCTCGAGCATGCTCTGGAGGCGCGCCACCACCCGCTGGCACTCGCTCGAGACGTGGTCGAGGGTCGCCTCCACCGGCAGGTCGGCGTCGAGGGCCTCGCCCACGCGCGTGCCGGACAGCGCTGCGCCGTCGAGCAGGATCTGGATCGCCCGACCACGCAGCCAGCGCGCGACCGGTCGCGTCGTGCCGCTCGCTCGCTCGAGACCGTCGGCGAGCGACGCGAGCTCGGGGACGACGTCGAGCGTGTTCTCGTTGGGGCCCGCGCCGGCCGTGGTTCCGAGACGAAGCGCGCGCTCGGCGAGATGCGAGAGCGTCGTCGCGAGCAGCGCCGCAGCGTCCGGGGCGCTGGCGTTGCCAGCGTCGGCGGCCTCGGCGATGCGCGCGGCGGTCGCGAGGAGCGCCTTGGGGTCCTTGCTGGGAAGGTCGCGCTGCACCGCGAGCGCCAGCTCCTCGACGTTGCCCGCAGGGCGCTTCGGCGCCTTCGACGCACCACGCTCGATCTTCGGCACCCGCGCCAGCGCCCGGTCGAAGATCTCCCGCTCGGTACGCAAGATGGAGAGCTGTCGCCGCTCACGCGGATCGCTCTCCCTCTCGAGCAGCTTGGTGAGGCCTGCGCGGTCGGGGCCCGACAGAAGGAGGCTGAGGCGCAGCATGCCGAAGTCCTGGACGTCGGCCTGCAGGTCGCGGTGCGCTCCGTTCATGATCACGTCGTAGATGCAGATCGAGCGCAGCAACCGGCCGAGCCGCACCGCGGTGCGCGTCGACAGGTAGCGCGTCGGCATGAACGTCGGGTCGCTCTTCGCGGCTGTCGCCAGGTCGGTATCGAGATGTGCGAGCAGCACGGTGAGCGCCGAGCAGACCTCGTCGGACACCACGACGCGCTCCGCCGCCGCCTGCAGGACGTCGATGTCCTGGATGGTGAGGAGCGACTTGAACGCACGCCGCGCGCCGCCGACCTGCGAGCGGAGCACGCGGTCCATGCTCTCGGGATCGACGAACCCCTTGGGCACGAACCCGACGAAGGCGATGCGATCGATGAAGGCGAGCAGGGTCTCGCGCGAGCTCTCGAGGACCTCGGCGAGGTAACGATTGGTGGTCATGAGCGCGCACTCGATGCGGCCGGCCGTGGTCTTCGTACCCTGCTTCAGCTCGCGCTCCTGGAGCACGTTGAGGGTCGTGCGCAGGAGCATGTCACGGCCGTCGAGCACCTCGTCGAGGAACGCGTGCACCGCGCCGAGCATGCCTTCGTCGGTGAAGTGCTCGGTCCGGCCGGTAGCCATGAGCGTCTTGAAGTCGATCGGTCCGACGAGATCGGTCTGCACCGTGCTCTCGGTGAACTGACGCGCGAAGACGCTCGGCTGGCCGGTGCGCTCGTCGACGATGCGGCCGAGCACGGCGGCGGCGATGCCGCTCTTGGCGGTGCCGGGCGGTCCGGTCATGAGCACGTGCTCGCGTCCCAGCAGGCCCAGCGCGATCTGGGCGAGCACATCCTCCCGCTCCACGAAGACGCGGCCGAGCTCCTGGAAGAATGCCCGAAACCGCTCTGCAGCCGCGCGAAACTCGGGGGACGAGTCGACAATCAAGGTGCCTCGATCGTACACGAACCACGTCTCTCCCTCGCTGCTACGCTCACCCCGTGATCGCGACGAGCCCGCGCGGCCTGCACGGCATCTTCGGCAAGCCGTACCTCGATCTCGGGGCGCACCTCGATCTGTCCGCGCTCCCCGCCCTCGACGAGGAGATCTGCCTCGGTCTCGCCGAGGTCCCCGTCGACTACACCGGCGGCAGCCATCGCTCGATGCAGATCATGCCGCCCTCGCGCGTCGCCGAGGCGCTCGTCGACTACGGCGAGGTGATCGCCGGCCTCTCGCCCGACGCTTACCGCACCTTCCGCGCGCTCGCGAACGATCCCTCCTCGTTGCCCGCGCAGCCGCAGGGCGCGACGTTCGGCGAGGAGCGCGAGCACCCCCTCTCGCGGCGTCAGATGCTCTGGCTCGAGGCGCGCCACGGCGTGTACTTCCCGTGGAAGGTCTATGTGGAGATGATCCCGAACCGCACGTGGGAGGAGAAGAGCTCCCCCGAGGGCAAGGGCTTCACCCGCCTCGCGCGCACGTTCTTCCCCAGGACCATCGCCTTCGTGCAGAGCCTCCCCTTCGAGCACATCGGCCGCTGCAACCTGATGGGCCTCTCCGCGAACGACCACGGCACGGTGCACCGCGACGGGATTCCCGAGGACAAACCGCGGGTCGACCACTTCATCACCATCTGTCCGCGCGGCGACAAGCGCCTCTTCTTGTGGGACGAGGAAAAGAAGGACAAGCTTGCGGTGCGCGGTCGCGCCTACTGGTTCAACGACTCCGACTACCACGGTGTCGACGCCGATCCGTTCTTCCGGTACTCGATCCGGGTCGACGGCGTGTTCCGGCCGGACTTCCTCGCGACCCTCGAACGCGAACACGCATGAGCAACTCCCCGAACGAGCCCTATTCGCGTGATCGCCAGGTCGACAAGCCCGGCATCGCCGGTGCGCGCTGGTGGCACGACTCGCTGGCCGATCAGGCCGCGCAGATGGCGCGCCGCGATGCGATCCGCAACATCCTCATCGCGGGCGCGGTGATCGCCGGCTTCGGCGCGATGCTCACGATGTGCATCAAGAGCGCGACCTCGACCCCCGTGGCGCCCGGACAGCTCCCCGACGACTACTCCTCGATCCGCAAGACCTCGCTCGAGATGCAGAAGGCGTACGGCTGGAGCTTCGGGGCGATCGGCGAGCCGCTGGTCTTCGACGGCGTGACCACCAAGCCGTTCCAGCCCGGCGCGCTGCGCTCGCTCGCGACCGATCTCTCGCCCACCCAGCGCACCCTGAAGCGCTACTTCCAGCAAACGCTCTTCGACTCGCCCGACGCGGTGCCGAGCGCGATCTCCAAGCTCGATCCCGAGGAGGCGGCGGGCTTCCGGCCGCTCGCCGAGTCGGTGCAGCCGATCTTCACGCCCGCGATGGACGCCGCGTACGGCCGCGGAAAATCGCTGGCGTCGCTCTTCGCGAGCCTGCGCGAGGGAAAGCTCACGCCAGCGTCGGCGAAGGCCGCGCTCATCGTCGACCTGCCGGGTCCCGAGGCGGTGGCGTTCGCGGCGGGCGCGGCGTCGGTCTTCGATCCGGTCTTCCTCTTCGACAACTGGCCGCATCCGCGGGGGGTGGTGCGCGCGCAGGAGACGCTCTCCGCCGCGGCCTACTACCAGCCGCTGTTCGCCGAGGCGCGCCGCAAGGCCTCGGCCGCCGAGGTGCGGCCCGCGATGTTCGTCCTCGATCGCCGCCGTCTCACCGCATACACCGACGACGCGACGCAGTTCGACAACCGCTACGTGGCGAAGCTCCCGCTCTCCGCCGCGGAGATGCGCGCGCTCGGCGCCGACCACGTGCTCTACGTGCTCCCGCCGCACCTCGGCACGCAGGTCGAGCTCGACGACCTGAACGACGAGCTGGTGACGTACGCGGCGGGCGGCGTCGACGTGAAGGCGCTCGAGCTCGACACGTTCGCCGTCGACCCCACCGCCGCCGCCGCCGCTGGGTCACGCACCAGCGAGAGCGACCAGCTGCTCGCCGACGGCGGCTTCGTCTACTACGGCGGCACGCGCGGCTCGCACCACGCCTTCTTCGTCGACTACCCGTGGGCCAAGCCGGCGCGCCCCGCGACCACGCGCCCGGCCTCGAACACCGGCAAGACGTTCACCCCGGTCGCGCGCGTCACGCCCTATTCGAGCGGCGGCACCGCGGCGCGCAGCGTCACCAAGACCACGCCCACCTCCTTCAGCACGGTGCCGGTGGTGGTCGCGGTCGGCACCGGGATCATCATCGGCTCGCGCTTCTCGCGCAGCGGGTCATGGAACCGCACCTCGGGCAGCAGCTGGGGTGGCGGATGAAGCACTCCGTCTTTGCCTTCGAGGTCTGCGCGAGATTCGAGCCGGGCGGGCGCCTGCACAGCGAGCTGCGCAGGCTCGTCACCGAGGCCGAGGCGAACCCCTCGCTCCAGACGAAGTGGCGCTTCTACAAGCGCGCCATCGACGAGCTGCAGGTCGCGGTGCCCCTCTTCGAGCGCGGCTGCTGGGACTATTTCGACAACGACGCGCGCGCCCGCGCCGACTACGACCAGTGGGTCGCCGGCATGGTCACCGAGGAGGGCGCACGGCTGCAGCCCTCGGGCGATGACCCGTACCGTGGCTCGGCCCGCTACCTGACCTGGACGATGGCCTTCCTGATGATCGAGGGCTCGCACACCGACCTCGCGGTGCGGCGGCTCTGCAACTTCCCGGACGCGCGCCTATGGCATCGCGACACCTTCCAGAAGATCCTCTGGGGCCTCGGGGTTCTCAACTTCGCGAGCATCAAGAGCGACGTCTCGTATCTCATCCCGCGCGATGTCGGCTGGGGGCTCACGGTCGAGGATCTGGCTCATCCGAAATTCCAGTACCTCCGCCCGCTCCTCTGAGAAGACTGCGCAGAGACCGTGCCTTTGGCGGGGCGTGGGCTAGGATCATGCCTGCCCGATGCCTTCTTCTTCCGGTTCCAGGCTCCTCTCCGCCGGCCTCTTCACCTCGGCGATCGCGCTGGTGGCCGCGTGCGGCTCACGCACCGGCCTCTTCGGCTCCGATCCCGGCGTCGACCCGAACGCCCTGCTCGACGGCGCGGTCCGCGACCGCCAGGCGCCCGACGGTCCGATCGACGGTCAGGTGCCGTGTACGCCCGGTCGCTTCGACTTCGTGCTCGCCACCGCGCAGCTGATGTTCGTCATCGACCGCTCGGGCTCGATGGCGTTCGCGCTCGACGGCCGGCGCCCGAACCAGACGACCCAGCAGCTCCCGCCCGGCGTCCTCTCGCGCTGGGATACCCTGCGGGACGCGCTCTTCCAGACCATCACGCCCTTCGACAACGCGCTGGCGATGGGCGCGAAGTTCTACCCCGAGGAGATCGCGGACCCGAACGACCCCCGCGAGGACGACGCGTGCCGCACCGACATCGGCGTCGGCATCCCGCCCGCGCGCAGCAACGTGTCGAGGATCCTCGACGTCTTCGACACCACCAGCCCGCTCGGCGGAACGCCCACCGCGGAGGCGCTCCGCCTCGCAGCGCAGTACCTGGGCGGCGCGCGTACGGTGGCCCGGACCATCATCCTCGCCACCGACGGCGCGCCGAACTGCAACGGCGCGCTCAACAATCTGACCTGCGTGTGCACCTCGGCGGTCGCTCCGTGCAGCGACCCCCGCACCGGGGCGCCCGAGAACTGCCTCGACGACACGCGCACCATCAACGTGGCGCGTGACATCTTCGAGGTCCAGAAGATCCCGGTCTACGTCATCGGCATCGGCGGCTCCGAGGACCCCGCGTTCATCTCGGTGCTCGACAACCTGGCGGTCGCCGGTGGCCGCCCGCGCCCCACCGCGCCCCGGCACTACAACGTCCAGTCCTCCGCGGAGCTGAAGGCCTCGCTCCAGTCGATCGGCGACAGCATCGCGAAGTGCACGTATCTCACCCCCTCGGCCCCCACCGATCCCAACGCCATCAACGTCGAGATCAACGGCAGGCCGATCCAGCGTGATCCGACGCGCACCAACGGCTGGGACTGGGTCGATCAGGCCTTCGGCACACTCGCCTTCTTCGGTCCTTCGTGCGACGCCGCCTCCGCGGGATCGCCGGCGATCACCGGCGTCGTGACCTGCAAGAGCCCCTGACGTAGCAGCGGCGTAATGCGGGGCGTGGCCGAGGCGCTGTTCATGTCGGAGGGGACGCGCGCGCGGCTCGCCAAGGTCGCGGCGCTCGCCGGCGCGCTCGCCGAGGTGCACGCGCGGACGCCCCAGCACCTCGCGTTCGCGGCGCGCTTCCTCACCGGGATCATGCTGCCCACCGAGAGCGATCGCACGCTCGGCGCCGGCGGCCGCCTGGTGTTCGAGGCGGCGATGAGGGTCACGCGCATGCCCGCCGATCAGCTGGGCGCGCGCGCGCGGCTCGCCGGCGATCTGGGCACCGCGATCGGCGAGGCGGTGGAGGTGGCCATCGCCGCCGGCCACCTCGCGCCCGCCGGGCTGCGCATCGAGGAGGCGCAGGCGCTCGCCCTCACCCTCGCCGACACCGGCTCGCGCGCGAAGAAGCTCGAGGCGCTGAGCGCGGCGCTCGCCACCTGCTCCCCGCTCGAGGCGCGCTACCTGTCGCGCGCGCTGCTGGGCGAGATGCGGGTGGGCGCGAAGGAGGGCATCGTGGAGGACGCGGTCGCGAAGGCGTTCGGCCGCACGCTCCCCGAGGTGCGCCGCGCCGCGGGCCTGGTAAGCGACGTCGGCGAGCTCGCGCGCCTCGCGGCCGAGGACCGCCTGGGCGAGGCGGAGATCGTGATCGGGCGGCCGCTCGGCTTCATGCTCGCGACCCCCATCGAGAGCGCGCGCGGCGCCGACCTCACGATGCCGCACATGATCGAGGACAAGATCGACGGCATCCGCGCGCAGGCGCACGTCTCGCCCGACGGCGTTCGCCTCTTCGCGCGCGGCAAGGGCGCGGTCACCGCGGCGTTCCCCGACCTGGCGAGGCCGCTCGCCGAGGCCGCCGCCGCCGGCCGGATCACCCCCGCCATCCTCGACGGCGAGATCGTGGTGCTCGGCCCGGGCGGTCGCCCCCGCCCCTTCTCCGCCATCCAGCCGCGGCTCAAGAAGATCGAGCCCGACGAGGAACTGGTGCGCGCGCATCCCGTCGTCTACCTCGTCTACGATCTGCTCTACGAGGGCGGGGACTCGACGCTCGCGCTCCCCTTCCGCGAGCGCCGCGCGCGCCTCGCGCAGTGGGCCGCGGGCGCGCCGCCGCCCCTCCGCCTCCACGACTCACGCCCGCTGCTGGCGCCGGACGCCGTCGACGCCGAGTTCGACGCCGCGCGCGCCCGCGGCTTCGAGGGCCTGGTGCTGAAGCGCCTCGATGCGGTCTATGCGGTGGGGGTGCGCGGCTTCGCCTGGCTCAAGGTGAAGAAGACGCTGGCCACGCTCGACGTGGTGGTCATCGCCGCCGAGCGCGGCCACGGCAAGCGCGCCGGCGTGCTCAGCGACTACACCTTCGCGGTGCGCAGCGAGGGCGAGCTGCTCACCATCGGCAAGGCGTACAGCGGCCTCACCGACCAGGAGATCCTGCTCATGACCGCGCGCCTCGAGGCGCTGGCCATCGGCGAGGAGCAGCACGGCTACCTCCACGTGCGCCCCGAGGTGGTGCTCGAGGTCGGCTTCGACGGCCTGCAGAAGTCGGCGCGCCACTCCAGCGGCTTCGCGCTGCGCTTCCCGCGCATCGTGACCATTCGCGACGACAAGAGGCCCGAGGAGGCCGACACGCTCGAGGCCGCGCAGGCGCTGTGGGACGCGCAGCTGGCGAGCGGTCACCGCGAGGAAGCGGCGTCGCCGAAGAAGAAGGGACGCAAATCGGGGCGACGTCCCGACCTCCGCCAGAAGTCGAAGCAGCTGAAGCTCTTCGAGGACTGAGGTACGGCGGCGCGACTTCCCCGGCGCGATCCGTCACCAGGCAGACGCCTGCGCGAGCTCCGATGCAGGAAGCGGCGCCGTCCGGTCACCGTTGCCGTCGAGGTCGGGCCTCTCGAGCTTGGCCGCCGGCGATCGCGCGGAGCGCGCTGGGAGCGCGGCTCAGGTCCCGGCGCGGGAGGAGCGTCGAAGTCGTCTTCGGTCGTTCCCGGATGGTACCGGCGACGTCCGCGAGCGCGGCGTGGATGCGCGCGCGCGCCATTCAGAGGACCTGGCGGATGTCGACGTGCGTCTTCCGGAACGGTGAAGATCCTTCACCATCTCTCACGCCGCGCAAACCCGCGTTCGCACGTGGTCGATGGGCGGCAAGCTGGCGTTTCAACGTCGCCGGGCCGATGGTGAACGATCTTCACCGTATCCGGAGGACGCCCGTCGACCCGCCCCGACGCGTCCTCCTTGCGCACGCGTCGGAGGGTGACGCATCAATCGATCTTCGGCTCCACGCCCATCTCCTTGAGGAGATGATCGCCGCCGTCCACCGCGTCGAGCAGCCAGAGGATGTAGCGGATGTCGACGTGGATGCTGCGCGTGATGGCCGGCTGGAACTGCCAGTCGGAGGCCATCGACTCGTAGTTGCCGTCGAAGACCAGGCCGGTGAGCTCGCCCTTGGCGTTGATGGTGGCGGAGCCAGAGTTGCCGCCGGTGATGTGGAGATCGGAGAGGAAGTCGACGGGCAGATCGGCGAGCTTCTCGTCGACGTAGGGGCCGAGCTTCTTCGCCTTCGCCGCCGCGACCAGGCGCTCCGGGACGTCGAAGGGCTCGGCGTTCTTGTTCTTGGCGAGCATCTCGGTCAGCGTCGTGAACGGTCGGTACTGCGGGGCATCGGGCGCCGGCTTGTAGCCGCGCACCGTGCCGTAGGTGATGCGGAGCGTGCTGTTCGCGTCGGGGGCGAACGTGTCCTGCCGGAACGAGCGCAGCGCATCCATGTACTTCGGCTTGAGCACCGCCATGCGCCCGGCGTAGGCCTCGCGGCGCTCCTCGGCCTCCTTCATGATGGGGCGCAGCTCGAGGGCGAGCGCGATCAGGGGATCCTTGCTCTTCTTCAGGTCGGCGGTGGTCGCCTTCTGCAGGAGAGCGAGCCGCACCTTCGCGTCGCCGAGCGTGGTGGTGGCGTAGAGCGCGGAGACGGGCTGCTTGCCGACCTTCGCGATGGCGGCGCTGCGCTCCTTCTCGGGCGCGCGCATCCCGCGCTCCACGGCGAGGCCGAGGAGCGCCTCGTCGACCTTGCGCGAGTAGCTGTTCTTCAGGGCGTCGAGCGTCTGCTCGTTGCGCGGCCAGGTCCGCGCCTGGAACTCGGGGTTGCGATCGGCGTCGGGCTTGGCTCGCTCCTCGGCCATGCGCACGATGAGCGTGGCGGCGCTCATCAGCTTCGGCAGCTGGAGCTCGTCGAGCTCCTGATCGGCCTCGCGGTGCGCAGCGCCCTTGTCGATCTCGGCCTTGATGTCGTCGAGCACGGTGCCGTACTTCGCCTTGCGGGCGGGCACCGACTCGATGAACGCGCGCAGCTCCTGATCGGTCCGGTCCTTCTGCGCCGCGAGGCCACCCTTGGTGAGCCCCTCGATCTGGCCCTTGGTGTTGGTGAGGTAGTTGCCGAAGCGCCGCACGTACGAGGTGGCGCGGATCTGCGCCTCCTTGTCGTCCTTGGTCGCGTCGGCGAGGCGCGCGAGGTACTCCTCGTAGTACCGCTGGCGGCGCGGGTAGCTCCACTCGATGGCCTCGGCCACCTCGGTTCGCGTCTTCAGGGTGTTGGTGCGGCCGGGATAGCCGGCGACGAGCACCAGGTCGTTCTCGCGCAGCGGATCGCTCGCGATCTTGAGGACGTGGGGCGGGTGGTACGGCACGTTGTCGGCCGCAAAGTCCGCGGGCTGCCCGTCCTTGCCGACGTACGCGCGGAACATCGAGACGTCGCCGGTGTGCCGGGGCCAGCGCCAGTTGTCGATCTCGCCGCCGTAGTTGCCGACGCCCGCGGGCGGCGCCCACACCAGGCGCACGTCGCGGATCTCGAGCTGCTCGACGAGCACGTACTGCGCGCCCTCGTAGAAGCTGGAGACCGTGCAGCGAAGGCCGCTCTTGCCCTTCTCGCAGGCGGCGACCAGCTCCTTCTGGTGCTTCTCGATCGCGAGGTAGCGCTGGCGATCGTCGGTCACCTTCGCGAGGCCGTCGAGCACCTTGGCGGTGACGTCGCTGAGCGCGCGGGTGACGAACACGCGCGCCGAGGGGCCGTTGTTCTTCTCGTCGGCGCGGGTGCGCGCGAGAAAGCCGATCTTGAGGAGGTTCGCGGCGGGCGTGCTGTTGTGCTGGAGCGCGCCCGTCGCGCAGTGGTGGTTCGTGGCGAGGAGACCGTCGGGCGAGATGAACGACGCCGAGCAACCGCCGAGGCTCACGATCGCCGAGAGCACGCCCGAGGTCGGGTCGGAGAGCTCCTTGGGATCGATGGCGAGGCCGAGCTCCTTGAGCTTCGGCCCGTGCGCGGTGATCTGCGTGGGCATCCACATGCCGCCAGGGCTCTCGAAGCGCGGCGGCAACGGCACGTACGCTCCGGACGCGGGCGGCAGGCCGGGGATGGTGTTGACCGTCGAGATCGGCGTGGTGCCCGCGGGCGGCGCGGCCGCGACCGGCGGAGGATCGCTACCGCACGCGGCGAGGGCGAGGACGCCGGTTCCGAGGCCGACTCGAGCAAGGCTGCGCATTCCGGGCTCTTACACCCGCCTGCCCGCCCGCGGAACCTCCCGGTTGCGGCTGATGTAGGCAAACATCTTACCTACTCGCGAACACAACTTGCTTCCCCGGCAACCAAGAGGCAAATCACGCACCCGCGTGGCGCCGAGCTGCGTCCGCGGCCCCGCCGCTACGAGGAGACAGGGACTACGTGGAGCAACCGGACACCAACGTGAACCCCGCCCGCCTGAAAGGCGGTCTGGAGCCCGAGTCGAGCGCGCTGAGCGGCGTCCTCTCGTCGCTGCGCGCCGTGCGAAAGCACTGGGCCATCGTGGTCGGTCTCGTCCTCGTGTTCGGCGCGGCCTCGCTCGCGTACTCGAAGACCCTCCCCAAGATCTACGAGGCGCAGACGCTCCTCGAGTTCGATCCCGACGTCATCAAGCCCCTCGGCAACAAGGCCGACCCGATCATCGGCTGGAGCGCGATCTGGGACACGCGCGAGTACTACGAGACCCAGTACCGCATCATGCAGAGCGACCGCGTCCTCTCCGGCGTGGTGCGCGACCTCTCGCTCCAGAACGACGCGGCGTTCCTGGGCTACGCGCCGAAGACCCCCGCCCCGCTCGAGTCGACCATCAACAGCTTGCGCGGCCGCCTCACCATCGAGCCGGTGAAGGGCAGCCGCCTCGTCCTGGTCAAGATCCAGGACACCAGCCCCGCGCAGGCG
>JAYTBL010000915.1:0-2823 GCA_043736975.1 Polyangiaceae bacterium | reverse complement strand
CGGGGGCGGGGGCGGGAGGAGGTATTCATCTCAGAACCGCCCCTCGAGCGCGAGGCGGCTCACCCCGACGCGCAGATCGAGCCCGGGCCGCGGGGGCGGCGGGAGCATGCCGGTGCGCGAGGGCTTCGCGGTGAGGGTGACGTAGAGCGCGAGGCCACCGGTCACGATGGCCGCGCCCGCGAGGATGTCGGTGACCAGCGCGAGCGTCTTGGTCTTCGACTCCGCGTCGTCGAGCGCGCCGCGAGATGTCTCGCCCGCGGGCTTGCCGCGCTCGTCGGACAGGCTCGACGAGGCGCCCAGCGCGAGGAGCCCGGTGGTGATCGCGCCCGCGGCGAGCACGCCCGTGCCCACCCAGAGCACGGTGGGGAGCGCGCTCCCGCTGCGCTCCTCGGCGGGCGGGTAGGTGGTGCTACCGTTCTCGCGCGCGCCGTTCGACGCGACCGCGGTGACCGCCTTGACCTCGATGCGCACAGTCTCGCCCGCCGAGACCTCGGCGAAGCGTAGCTGCTGGCCGCCGTCCTTGAAGGTCGTCACCTTGCGGCGCCCGACCGCCGCCATGATCGGCGGTAGCGGCGTCTTGCCGGCGACCTCGTCGTCGATCGTCACCTCGGTACCGTCGGGCGCGACCACGTCGATCTTGCCGACGCGCGCGCGCAGCGTCTCGATGTTCGCCTCCGCCTCGGCGCGATGCTCGGCCGACGCGCCGGACTCGGCGAGGTAGCGCTCGAAGACCGGGAGCGCGGCGGCGTAGGAGCGCAGCTGGAAGTGCGTCTGGCCGATGTTGTAGAGCACGGCGGCGTTCGGGGAGAGCTCGTACGCCTTCTTGAACTCGGCGAGCGCGCCTGCGTAGTCGGCTTCGTTGAACAGCGCGACGCCGCGCTGGAAATGCTTGCCCGCGTCGCGAGTCGCCTCGGGCGCGGGCTTCGCGGGCTGCGCGAACGCGGGTGCGGAGGAGACGAGAGAGGCCGCGAGGAAGAAGGAAGCGATCCGGCGTGCAGTGGTCATTCCGCTCCGTAGGGGTTCTTTTGATCGATGTCGCGCTTCGGGGCCTTGCCGCCCCTCGGGTCGATATCCGTGGTCCTGGCCGCGGTGCCCACGGTGGTGGCCAGCGGCGGCGGCGCAGCGGGGCGCGGTTCAGGCGGACGCGGCGCGGCGGCGTTTCCGACGGCCAGACCTGCGTGGCGCTCGAGGGCGAGCATCACGTTGCCGTTCGCGTCGAACTTCACGATCTCCGACTTCGTGGTGAAGCCCGACGCGGCGGCCCGCACCGTATGCATGGCCGACGGGTTTCGCGGGAAGCGGCCGCGGAAGGGATTGCCGTCCACCGGGGCGTCGTCGATGAAGATCTGCGCGCTCGCCGGCGTCACGCGCACGTTGATCTCGACGGTGTCCATGGCCGGCGCCATCACCGGTGGCGCGATCGGGGCCGCGGCGAGGGGGGCGGGAAGCGACTCCGCGCTCGCTTGCGCCACCCCGCCGGCGGTGCTCGTCTCGGGACGCACGCCGCCACCGCGGCGCGCCACGAAGACCACCGCGATCACCGCGACCACCGCGATGCCCACCCCGGCACCGACGACGCTGCGCCGGCCCTCCTTCGGTCGACCCGCGCGGCTACGGGCAGCCGCGTCGCCGTCGATCTCCTCGCTGACCCCCGAGGCGGTCCCCGAGGCAAGCGTTCCGGACGCGGGAGTCTTGAGCATCCGGAGCGATGACGAGCTGTCCGAGACTCCGGACGCGCTCGCGGCGAGATCGCGCGTGCTCGGGAAGTCGATGCTCGGCAACGCGCCCGTGATGCCGGCTACCAGCCGCGCATCGACGATCTCCTTGAGCCTCTTGCGGTCCTCCACCATCGCCTGCGCGAGGTGGTTGCCGGCGTCGGCCACCGAGCCTGCCGGGTCGACACGCGAGACATACTTGTCGATCGCGACGCGCATCTCGTGCGCCGTCCGGAAGCGGTTCTCGCGGTCGGGCGCCATTGCCTTCTCGCAGATCACCTGCAGCTCTGGCGGAGCATGCACGTCCCCGGGGAACGGCGGGATCGCCCGGTTGATGAGCTGCTTGATGGTGTCTATCTCGCTCAGCCCATCCCACAGGCGCTGCCCCGTCACGAGCTCTCGGAGCATCACGCCGGCCGCGAAGATGTCGGCGCGGCGGTCGACACCGCCGCCCGCGATCTGCTCGGGGGCCATGTACACCACGCGTCCCTTGAGCACGCCGGCCTGGGTCTCCTGCTGGCGGTTCAGCACCTTCGCGACACCGAAGTCCAGGAGCTTCACCTGGCCGTCGAACGTCACATAGACGTTCTGGGGACCGACGTCGCGGTGCACGACGCCGAGCGGCGTGCCGTCGTAGTCGTTCAGCTCGTGCGCGTAGTGCAGCCCGGCGAGGATCTCCGCCAGAATGCGGAGCTCCATCGTGACGGTGAGCTTCTTGTCACCCTTCAGGCGGCGGTGCGCGGTGTGGAGCGAGCACCCCTCGAGGTAGTCCATCGCCATGAAGTAGCGATCGCCCTCTTGGCTCACCTCGTTGGTCTGCACGATGTTGCGGTGATTGAGGCGCGCCGCGAGGTTCGCCTCCTCGAGGAACATCTCACGAAACTTCGGGTCCTCGGCGAGCTCGGTCTTCAGCTGCTTGAGGACGACGAGCTTCTGGAAGCCGCCTGGCCCCTGCGCGTGCGCGAGGTACACGACCCCCATGCCTCCACGCGCCAGCTCGGCCACCAGCGTGTACTTCCCGAGCTCTCGATCAGTTGACGCCATCGCGATCCGCCAAGACATCATAGGTCCGAGCAATCAGGCGTCTTTTCTGCACCAAAGCGGGACC
>JAYTBL010000914.1:0-2830 GCA_043736975.1 Polyangiaceae bacterium | reverse complement strand
TGTTGGAGTGGAAGAAGCTGTCGTTGCCGAGGATGTAGCCGCGCACGCCGACGCGGGCGAACGGGCCCTGCTTGCCGTCGATCAGGAAGCCGAGGCCGACCGCGAGCGTCCCGCCGAGCTGGCCCTCGAGCCCACCCGACCCGCCGCCGAGCAACGACAGCCCCGTCGCGCGGTACGTGAAGATCGAGCCGGCATAGTTGCTGACGCCCATCGAGGCCACGTTGAGGCTGTAGGTGCGCGCCTCGCGATCGCCGCCGCTGACGCCGAGCGTGCTGCCGCGCAGGCCGAGCGTCTCGGCGTCGAGATCCCAGCCCGGCTTGTTCTCGTCGGGGTCCGCAGCGGCGGGCGGAGGAGGAGGTGGCGGCGGCGGCGCGTAGGGCTGCTGCGGATACTGGGGCGGGTAAGGCTGCTGCGGCGGGCCGTAGTAGGGCTGCTGGGCACGTAGCGCAGAGGTAGCGAGCAGCACCGACACCGTCGCGAGACCCGCGGATACGGAACGGAAGACGCGCGAGGTCATGATCGTTCGACGACGCCTACACCAATCTATTCGCTGCATCACGCGCGCGCGCCGAGGAGCGCGCGCACCTTCGCCAGCACGGCGAGGTCCGCCGGCGGGAACGACTCGGGGGCGAGCCCGTCGGCGCCGCGCCAGGCCACCTCCGCGACGTCGATCGCCGTCGGCTCCGGCGAGCCCGCCTCGCGGAAGGCCTCGAAGAAGAGCAGGAGCACCGCCTTGCCGGCGTCGTCGTAGCGGTGGAATGCCACGTCGACGATCTCCCCGATGCGCGTCGTGATCCCGAGCTCCTCTTCGAGCTCGCGGCGCAGCGCCGCGCGCGGGTCCTCCCCCGCCTCCGCCTTGCCGCCCGGGAACTCCCAGAGCCCGGCGAGGTGCGAGCCCTTCTTGCGGCGCGAGAGGAGCACCTTGCCGCGCTCGATCACGATCCCTGCCGCCACGATGTCGGTACGCATGGCAGAGCAGTATAGTGCGTGTGGATGTCCGCGCGCTGGGGCTGGTGGGCCGGCTTCGGCAGCGTGGGCGCGGGCGCGCTCTTGCTCACGCTGCGCGCCTACCAGGCGGGTCTACCGGCGATCCTGAACGCCATCCCGCAGTCCGACAAGGCGATCCACTTCGTGATCGCCGGCCTCCTGGCGTTCTTCCTCGACGGTGCGCTCGCGCGACGGACGGTGGTCACGATCGGCGGTCTCGCGGTCCCGCTCGCGGCGGTCGTGGTCCTCGTACCTACGGGCATCGAGGAGTGTCTCCAGAGCTTCTCCGAGCTGCGGACCTCGAGCCTGGGGGACTTTGCAGGCGACGTGGTCGGCGTGCTGGTATTCATCCCGCTCTCGCGCCGCCTCGCGAAGCCGGCGACGGGCACGCTCTAAGAGCCTGCCTTGCGGACGCGCGCGACGACGTCGCGGAACAGCTGGAGGTGATCGAAGCTCGAAGCCGCGGGGCCGAGCTGCCCGACCTCCTTCAGGTGATCGGCGGGCACGCACTGCTGGAACGTGCCCCACTTCGCGCTCTGGACCGTGACGAGCCCGTCGTTGACCTTCAGCTGGCCTTCCTCGAGGAAGATCGCGAGCGGCGCGAGCGCGGCCTGCGCGATGTCGAGATCGAGCGGACGGTTCTCGTAGATGCCGCCGTCGCACACGCCGATGCCGGTACGGAGGTTGGTGCGCCCCGCGTAGCTCAGGTACTTCACGCCGGGCGCGTCGAGGTACTTCGGGTTGAACACTGCGCTCATGTTCTGCTCGCTCAGCTCGATCAGCTGCGCGCGAAGATGGGGATCGGTCTGCAGCTCGAACGCGGTCTTCTGGATGAGCGAGAGGAGCTGCCCGGTGACGCTGTCGATCACCGCGGCGGGCACGTTCTTCAGGAGCCCGAGCACCACGTCCGCCACCTTACTTCCGCGATGCGGCGTCGCGATGGTGGTGACGGAGGCGATGCGGTCGCCGTAGCCGAGGCCCTGGGGGCTGGTGATGACGCGCGCGTCGAGCCCGCCTTGGCTGTGGCCGACGAGGTTGACCTTCGCCTTGCCGGTCCGCTTCAGGATGTCGTCGATCTGCTTCGACAGCGCCTTTGCGCGGGCCTCGCTCGTGTCGTACGGCGGGGCGATGGTGACGAACACCGCCTCGCCGCTCTTCGTGAGATCCTCGACGACGCCGTCGAAGTAGGTGATCATTGCCGGCCCGAGCTCGAGCTGACCGAAGCCGCTCATGCCGTGCATGAGGACGATCGGATACGGCGCGCCGAGCTTGGCCGGCTCGGGCTCGGGCGTCGGCGTCGGGCTGGGGGTGCCGACGGGCTCGCCGCCTCCGGTGCTCGGCGGCGGCGGCGTGCCGGTCGTCGCCGGCACCGGGTCGGGCACGCCAGCCTCGCTCCCGCAGGCGAGGAGACCGAGACCAACCGCAAGCGAGACGGCGACGGACGAGAGGAAGCGCTTCATCGGCTTCCGCACCATGGCCGATCGCCGCAGTGCGTCGGTCGTCCCAGCGCCGTCTCCTATGTCACTGGGTATGACCAGGTGGGACGGATCGGCCGGTATCGTGGCGGTCTTGCGCCAGCCTTTGCGCAATCGGCGCAAAGACCACGGTCCGATTGCTTGCCCGGGAGGCCCGTCGTGAGCACTCTCTCGCCATGCGCGGTGCCAGGCTCGGAGCAGCTCTCTTCCTCACCTCGGTCGCGTCGATCGCGTCGATCGCGTCGATCGTGGTCGCCGCGAGCGCGGCCGCGCAGGACGCCGGCGCGCCGAGCGCGCTACCGGCGTGCATCTCGGTCAGCACCGACGCGCGCTACGTGCCGTACGGCTACAACCACGTCGTCGTCCTC
>JAYTBL010000913.1:0-2831 GCA_043736975.1 Polyangiaceae bacterium | reverse complement strand
TTGGGCCGTGAGCGCCATCTCGAGGTGCCCCCCTCGGGCTGCGTCCGCGCGAATCCGCGCAGCGCGTTCGCGCGGGCCGTTCGACCACTGCATCTGCTTGATGCGCGTCGCGATGTCGCCAGATGGCGGCTCATCGACGCACGAGCCCCGCGCCGCAGCCTCGAGCGCGGGGCGCGCTGACTTACTCGCCGCGCGCGCGGCGGCGGCGGCGGCGGAGGGCGGCCAGGAATACGCCGGCCGCGGTGAGCGCTCCGCCCGCGGCGAGCGGATCGCCGCCGCCCGGGACATCGCAGCCGCAGCCCGGAGGCGGGGGGGTCGCCCGCGGCGCGGCGCCCGACGCGTCGGCGATCGATGCGTCCTCCACCGGCGGCAGCGGCGGTGCGCTGCTGGTCGGCGCGGCGCTGGACGCGCTGCTCGGCGAGGGCGGGACCTGCACCACCGGGGAGCCCAGGGGGGTCGCGGCGCCGGGGAGCGCCACCACGTCCGGCAACACGCCGCCCTTCACGAAGGTTGCAAGTTGCAGCTTTCCGCGCGGCGCGAACGCGAGGTTCGTCGCCGGCGTCGCCTTCGGGAGGCTGCCGTTGGGCGGGCCGCCCCAGTTGCCGCGCACCGGGTTCTTGCACGCGATCGGGCCCGCCCACGAATGACGGATCGCGTAGCGACCCTGGAAGTTGTTGGTGCCGCTCGAGACCGCGCCGTGCTCGAGCTTCCCGTTCGCGCCCATGAACTCGCGGCCGCCGACGATCGGCGCCGCCGCGCGGAACACGAGATCCTCGCCCAGCGCATCCTTCGAGTAGCGCGCATGCAGCCGCGTCACCACGAAGCCGCCCGGCATCCACCCCTGACGCCGCCCCCTCGGGCCGCCGCCCGGCGACACCGGCGCGCCGTCGGCCGCCGGCAACGCCGAGGGCAGCACGTCGGCGCCGAGCGTCGACAGCTCGCTCGGGTTCAGCGGCGGCGAGGGGCAGGGATCGCAGGACGACGCGTCCCAGGAGTACTCCGTGACCACCGCCTTCGGGATCTTCTCGAGCGTGCGGTCGAAGAGCGCCGCGTAGAACGTCCCGAACTGTCCGCGCGCCGGCTCCGCCACGTCGAAGTTCGTGGGGATGGTGACGTTCGGATAGTTCGCCACCTCGTAACGCTGGCCCTTCGCGAACACGTTCACGATCAGGTCCTGCGTGCCCTGCGAGTTCATCAGCCCGAGCCGCACCGGCAGCGAGAAGGTGTCGGTGTCGTAGTGGAAGCGCAGCGGCGACAGCGTCGCGACCCCACCATCGAACTTCACCTTCGTGACGTCGACCTTCGCCACGAAGAACTTGCTCCCGGCCTGCACGTACGGCCGGAGGTAGGGCTCCGCGCCGTCGGGGATCTTGTACTTTTCCTGCCGCAGCCAGGTGTCGAGGCCCGCCGCATCGAGCGCGCTCAGGATCACGATCTCGTACTCGCCCACCGTGAACTGGGCCTCGACGGTGACGCCGAGATCCTGCTTCGCAGCGCTCCTGGGCGGCGGCGCGCCGGCCGCCGAAGGCGCCATGCTGCGGAAGCGTGTCTCCGGCCGCTCGACCTGACAGGGATCCTGCTCCCAGTACTCGACCAGCCGCGGCGCGGTCATCTGATCGACGCGCGCGAAGATGTCCTTGGGGAGCGTCTTGACGTTCTCCTTCTGGAGCACCACCGGCACCGGCACCACCATCGCAAACGCCGACGGCGGCCCCTTGTACGAGTTCTGCATGGAGAGCACGGTGCGTGTCCCCTCGCGCATCATCACGACCTGGGTCGCGTCGTTGAAGAGCTTCCCGTCGGCGCCGCTGATGTAGAAGCCGCAGAACGCCGAGGCCTCGCTGGCCATGACCATCGTGCCGAGGAATGCCGCCGTCGCGAGTGCCTTACGCATGGCGGCGATGCTACGCGGGTCCGCGCCAGTTGTCCCCACGCCCGAGCGCGGCTAAGGACTCGGCCGATGGGATCGATCTCGTATCGCGAAGCGGGCGTGGACATCGACGCGGGCGACGAGCTCGTCGAGCGGATCAAGCCCTTCGCGAAGATGACGCGCATCCCCGAGGTCCTCGCCGACGTGGGGGGCTTCGCCGGCCTCTGCGCCGTCCCCGCCGGCATCGAGGAGCCGGTCATGGTGAGCGGCACCGACGGCGTGGGCACCAAGCTGAAGGTCGCCTTCCTCACCGGCGTCCACGACACCATCGGCCACGATCTCGTCGGCATGTGCGTCAACGACATCATCACCTGCGGCGCGCGCCCCCTCTTCTTCCTCGACTACTTCGGCACCGGCAAGCTCTCGATCGAGGTCGCGTCGAGGGTGGTGAAGGGCATCGCCGAGGCCTGCAAGGAGGCCGGCTGCGCGCTCCTCGGCGGCGAGACCGCCGAGCTTCCCGGCATGTACGCCGAGGGCGAGTACGATCTCGCAGGCTTCACCGTGGGCATCGTCGCGAAGAAGAAGATCATCGACGGCAAGCGCGTCGCCAAGGGGGATCGGCTGGTCGCGCTCCCCTCGAGCGGGCTCCACTCCAACGGGTACTCGCTGGCGCGCCGCGTCCTCTTCGAGGCGCTCGGCCTCTCCGTCACCGATCGGCCCCCGCAGCTGGGCGGAGCGTCGGTGGGGGAGGCGCTGCTCGCGCCCACCCGCCTCTACCCGCGCCACGTGCAGGCGGTGCTCGCGGCCGGCATCGACGTCCACGCGATGAGCCACATCACCGGCGGCGGCCTGCCGGGCAACCTCCCGCGCGTCCTGCCCGACGGCCTCGGCGTGCGCCTCCCCGCGGCCGGCTGGAAGCGCCCCGCGATCGTCGAGCTCATCGCGAGCAAGGTCGAGGAGC
>JAYTBL010000912.1:0-15434 GCA_043736975.1 Polyangiaceae bacterium | reverse complement strand
CTGCGGGATGGCGCTCGAGCCGAAGGTGGTCACGGCGGAGGCCTCGTCGGCCGAGAGCGCCGAGCTCGACGACATGCAGCGCCGCCTCGTGGTCTCGGCGGTGCTGACGGTCCCGCTGTTCCTCGTCGCGATGGCGGACATGCTCCCCGGCGATCCCGTCGGTCACGCCGTGGGCATGCAGCGGCTCCCCCGGATCGAGCTCGCGCTGGCCGCGCCGGTCGTCGGGTGGGGCGGCTGGCCGTTTTTTGCGCGCGCCGTGCAATCGGTGCGTCTCCGCGCGCTCAACATGTTCACGCTCATCGGCGTGGGCACCGGCGCAGCGTTCCTCTACAGCCTGGTCGCCACCCTCGCGCCTGGGCTCTTCCCGCCGGCGATGCTCGGCCACCGCGGCACCGTCGACGTCTACTTCGAGGCCGCCGCCGTCATCACCACGCTCGTGCTGCTCGGGCAGGTGCTCGAGCTGCGCGCACGTAGCCGCACCGGCGACGCCATCCGATCGCTCCTGCGACTCGCGCCGAAGACCGCGCGGCGCATCGCGGAGGACGGCGTGGAGACCGATGTGCCCCTCACGGAGGTGGTCGTGGGCGACCGGCTCCGCGTGAGAGCCGGCGAGCGCGTCCCCACCGACGCCGTGATCGACGAGGGCCACTCGTCGGTCGACGAGTCGATGGTGACGGGGGAGCCGATGCCCGTCGAGAAGGCGCCTGGCGACCGCGTCACGGGCGGAACGCTGAACGGCGACGGCGGGCTGGTGGTCCGCGCCGAGCAAGTGGGCGCAGATACGCTGCTGTCGAAGATCGTCCAGATGGTGTCGGACGCCTCGCGGACGCGCGCCCCGGTGCAGAAGCTCGTCGATCGGGTGAGCGCGGTCTTCGTCCCGGCCATCCTGGCCATCGCCGCGGTGACCTTCGCGGTGTGGCTGCTGGTCGGGCCGGAGCCGCGCTTTCCCCATGCGCTGGTCGCGGCGGTGGCGGTGCTGATCATCGCGTGCCCCTGCGCGCTTGGCCTCGCCACCCCCATGTCGATCATGGTCGCCACGGATACGGGCGCCAAGCTCGGCGTGCTGGTGAAGGATGCGGGCGCGCTCGAGACGCTGTCCAAGGTGACGACGGTGGTCGTCGACAAGACCGGGACGCTCACCGAGGGCGCGGAGCGAGGGCATCGCGACCCCGAAGGTGCCGTTCGCACCGAGGCGGTGCGCGGTCGCGGTCTGGTCGCGACCGTGGGCGCGTCGCGCGTGGTGTTCGGGACGAGCAAGCTGCTCGCCGCCGAAAAGATCGACCTGCCGGAGCGCGCGCGGGCGCGGGCGGAGGAGCTGCGCGGCAGCGGCGCGACCGTGACGTTCGCCGCGCTCGACGGCCGCTACGGCGGACTCTGGTCGATCGCCGACCGCGTGAAGCCGACGACCAAGGAGGCGCTGCGCGGGCTGCGCGAGCTCGGTATTCGAGTGGTGATGCTCACCGGCGACGCCGCGACCAACGCGCTCGCCGTCGGGCGCGAGCTCGGGCTCGCGCCGGAGGACGTCGTGGCAGGCGTGCTCCCCGACGGCAAGGCGCGCGTCATCGACGACCTCAAGGGGCAAGGCGCGATCGTGGCCATGGCGGGCGACGGCATCAACGACGCTCCCGCGCTCGCCACCGCGCACGTCGGCATCGCCATGGGCACCGGGAGTGACGTCGCCATCGAGAGCGCGGGCGTGACGCTCGTGAAGGGCGATCTCCGCGGCATCGTGCGCGCCGTGCGCCTCGGGCGCGGCACGCTCGCGAACATCCGCCAGAACCTGGGCCTCGCCTTCGGGTACAACTTCCTCGCCGTGCCGGTCGCCGCGGGCGTGCTCTATCCGTCGTTCGGCTTGCTGCTCAGCCCGATGCTGGCCGCGGCCGCGATGAGCCTCAGCTCGGTGTCGGTGATCGTGAACGCGCTCCGCCTGCGCCGGGCCGTGGCGTGACGAGCCTCCCCGCCGCCCCCGAGACGCTCTACCGGCGACCCTTGCCCTCCGACGCCATTGCGTTCGCGTCGCCGGAGGGGCGTCAGGTCTTCGGCGAGGCGCTCGCCGCCGGCGGCCTCGACGGCTACTTCCCGCTCGCAGAGCAGTTCCACACCCAGTCCGAGCCGGCGTACTGCGGGCTCGGATCGCTGGTCGTGGCGCTGAACGCGCTCGCCATCGATCCCGGGCGACCGTGGAAGGGGCCCTGGCGCTGGTTCGGCGAGGAGCTGCTCGACTGCTGCCGGCCGCTCGCGGAGATCCGCGAGCAGGGCGTCACCCTCGACGAGCTCGCCTGCCTCGCGCGGTGCAACGGCGTCGACGTCACCACGACGCGTGCGGCCCCCGACAACCTGGCGGCCTGGCGGGCGGCGCTCACGGTCGCCGCGGGCGGCGGCAACGTGCTGATCGCCTCGTACGACCGCGCGGCGCTGGGGCAGACGGGAGAGGGACACTTCTCGCCGATCGGCGGCTATCACGCCGCGCGCGACCTCGCGCTCGTGCTCGACGTTGCGCGCTTCAAGTACCCGCCGCACTGGGTCCCGGCCGAGCACCTCTGGCGCGCGATGCAGCCGATCGACCCCGCCACCGCGCAGGCGCGCGGCTGGCTCACGCTCGTGCCGCGCGCGGGCGAGGTGGTCTGTCCCCGCGCCAGCTGCACGGGGCGGTCGCGAGGGCGCGCCCCCGAGTGAGCTCGTCACAGCGACGGCCCTTGTCAGTGCATGCTCGAAGGCCGACCCAGGCACCTCGAGCACGACCTCGGCCGCGGTCTCGCAATCCGCATCGACCACCGCCGCTCCTCCGGTCGCCTCGCCTGGCGCAAGCCTCGGTCAATCGCCCACCCCGGCAGTGGCCCCCCCCCGGAGCACTCCGGCCCCCACACGATGCCTGCCGCGCCCGGAATGCCATCGGGGATGTCGATGGATGGCCATCCTCACGATGGTGGCATGGGTCAGATGCCCCACCGCTGATTTGCGCCGCTGGCAGGCGCGCCCCCGGGGTGGCCAATCTCGACGCGCCTCGACCGAACCGCGAAAGCCACGGAGAACGCCGGTCGAGGCGCACCTCGAGGCAAATCCGGGGACACCGCTCCGCGGACGCTACCGCGTCGCCGCGACGTCGGGTACGACCGGGCTCCGTGGACTGTTCCTCGCCGATCCGGACGAATGGATATGGGCCCTGACATCGTATGCGCGGGCCAACGATTGGGCGGGAACCGCAGCCGGGATCACGCACCGCGCGAAGATCGCGTTCGTAAGCTCTCGCACACCGTGGCACCACTTCAGCGCCGCGAGCCGTTCTGCTGCTCGTCCGTGGGCCCGATCGCGTCGCCTGATCGATCATGACCCGCTTCCGTGGACACCCCAACAGGCGCGAAGATGCGCCAGGAGTGTTCGATGGCGAAGAAGCAGGCGTGAACGGAGCGGAGTGCTGGCCGCTCTCGATCTTCTTGTCGGCCACGCAATCGGTGCCCGAGCTGACGGTGTGCGTGCCTTCTTCCCAGACCCATTCGACCGTGTCGCCGAGCTTGATGGTGAGCTCGGCCGGCGTGTACGCGAAGTTCGTCACGCTGACGGTGTGCGTTGCGGCGGCGTCGCCCGCGTCGACGCCCGCCTCCTCGGCCGCTTCTGGGGACACACCGATCGCCGTCGCAGCGCGTCCCTGTCCCGCAGCTGGCGGGCCCGCTGCACTTCGTCGCGTCGGAACCGCACGCGTCGATCGCACAACGTGCGCCTCGCAAGAGGCACACTCCTGCACGTTTGCACCCCCCTTGCAGCCACCCTCTTCGCAGGGTCATGCAGCCAGAGGAACGGGTCGAGCGAACCGACCTGATGATGCCTCGTATCGAGAGCGTCGTCGACCGGCCAGGTGCAGTTTCGTGATCGCTGCGGTCGGAGGAATCTTGCAGGGTCATGCCGCCACCGTCGGTCGGACGCGCTCGGTGGCGGGCGTCCGACCGGCGGTGTTCTAGGTCAGCGACGTCGCCGCGGTCGGGCGCGAGGCTTCTGGGCCGGTGATTCCGGCGGCGGCCCTACGGTATCGAGCGTCGGTTTGAGCCTCGGTCGATACGACTCTCCTTCCATGACGAAGTCGAACGCGGCGTTCTTGAAACGGTCGACCGCGCTCTGCGCGAGCAGCACGTCGTCGAACATCGCGAGCCACTCTGCTGTGTCGCGGTTGCTCGTCACGATCATCGAGCCGCGGCCGGTGCGCTCGAGAAACAGTTGATAGACGTCTCTGCTCTCTTCTTTGCTCATCCCGCGCCGCACAAGCGCTGCGCGACGCGGAGGCGCGCTTTTCCGTCGGTGCAAGGGTCGGTGGGACGGAGGCGAGATTCGCAGCGCCCGTCCGAACCTCGTCAGCGGCTCGCTGCGTCGAGCGACGCGTCGAACGTCGCAGCATCCAGCGTGATGCGCGGGAACTGCTGGGGCATCGGCAGCGCGCGGAGGGGACCGGCCGCGTCGAGCTCGCCGCCGTCGGCGCCGACGACCGCCGCCTCGCTCGCCGCAGGAGCGTGCACCTTCGGATCGTCGGCCTTCGCGCAAGCCAGGACCGCCGCCGCGAGAACGAGCCCCACCGTGAGCGAGGAGCGAAGCATCATCACGGCGTCTTCGAGAAGGCGACGTGCGTGAACTGGTCCTGGTTCTCACCGTACGTCACGAAGAGCGCGCCTCCACGCAGGACCGTCCCGACGTAGTCGCCGAGCCACTTCTGACTCGCGCGGTCGGCGGTGAACACCAGCGGCGCGCTGACCGGCGCGCTCTTGCCCCACGTCTTGCCGCTGTCCTTCGAGCGCACCGAACGCACGCTGCCCGTAGCGCCGTCGGAGTTGCCCGCGTAGTAAGTGAGCGCGAGCTCACCGCTCGCATCGTCGATGGCGAGCGCGCCGAGGTTCTGCTGCTTCGTCGCCGCATCGCTGGCGAGCACATCGGTGAGTGTCGCCCCGTTCGACGTGTGCATGACGCGGTACTCGTCGACCGGTGCCTCCTGGTCCGCGGGCTGCGCGGTCCACTGGCCATAACCGACCCAGACGTCGCTCCCCTTGGCCACGCAGGTCGCCGGCCCGATCGAGGACCCGTCTGCGAAGAGCTTCGAGCTGGCCACTGGCCACGTCACTCCGTCGTCGTCGCTCCAGTGGAGGCGCTGTCCGAAGCCGCTCGCGCCCTCGGTGGTGAGGTGCGTGGCCCAGACGCGACTCCCGGACTTCGGCGCGCACGGCACCACGAAGTTCGCCTGTCCGCCTGCGGTGGACGTGAAGATCTCCGTGCGCGACCACGTCGCTCCACCGTTCACGCTACGATGGGCGTAGAGGATTGATTCGCCGGCCGGGCGCTCCATGACCGTCGCGAGGATGGTCCCCGCCGCCGTGACCGTGATCCACGGTTTGTCGCCACTCGGGAAGGTGTCGACCGAGACGGGGGTGTTGAACTTGTCCTGTCCCGCGGGGGCCTTTGCGACGTAGAGCACGAAGTCCGAAGCGTCACCACCCGCGCCACGGCGGAATGCGATCCACGTGACGTAGAAGTTGCCCATGGCATCGGCGGCGACGACGGGGTCCGACGACTCTCGACCGCTCGCGTCACCGACCGCGAGAGGTGTCGTCCACGTGGCGCCGCCGTCGCGGGTGAAGGCGTAGCCGATGTCGCTGCTGCCGCTCGCGAGGATGCTGATCCAGGCCGAGCAGAGCGCGCCGTCCGGCGCTGCAGCAAGGTGCGTCTCGGCCTCGATGGCGCTCTTCGCCGACCTGGAGATGACCGTGTGCTTGTCGAGAGGCGTCGCCACGCACTGGCACGGGCCGTCGTCGCCTGCGCCGGTGCACGTCTGCTGACCGCTCTCGCCGTTCGCACAAGCGCACGAGGTGATCGTCCCGGGGGTGCAGGACGGGGCGCCCGTCTCGCTGGCCGCTTCGACGCCTGCGTCCGCGGTCGGCCCCTGCTGGATGATGGTCTCGGTGGAGCAGGCGATCGCGCAGGCCGCGACCACGGCGGCGATGCCCGCGGTGGCGCCAAGGGTAGTGAAGCTCATGGGGCGGCATCGTGACCGCGGGACGGCGCGCTGTCCAACGTGCCGGCTATCGAAACAGCGCGCGTATCGCGATGGAGGCGTGGAGTAACCCGCCGCGTCACTCCTCTTCGCTCGGCTCGCTACCCACGGAGAGCAGCCCTCGGTCGTTGCAGATCCCGCGAGACGCGGTATCGTCCGCTCCCCGCTCACCCAGCACGTTTCCGAGGTAGGACCATGGCATTGTCGAGACTCGTCCCTGCTGCCGCCGCTGTTCTTTCATTGTAACTCGGCAGTGGCTGCTCGTCGTCCTCGTCGACACCATCGACCACGTCCGCTCCGCAGGACAAGGGCATCGACCCCGGCACCAGCACCCCGAGCCCGGTCGCCGGTCAGGGCACCGAGGTCAACCCGTACGGCATCCCGTACCCGACGAAGAACCTCGGCTACCAGGCGCGCGCGGGCAACCGGCCCGGCAGCATCATGCGCAACTACAAGTTCCTCGGCGATCGCGACGGCGACCCCTCGAAGGGAACGACGGTCATCTCGCTCGCCGACTACTTCGATCCCGACATGAAGCAGCACAAGGTCATTCACTTCAGCGCCGGCGCGCTCTGGTGCCCCCCGTGCAACGAGGAGGCGAAGGCGCTCGTGCCAGAGGTCGACGCCTTGAAGAAGAAGAAGGTCACCATCATCCAGGCGATCATCGAGGGTGACGCGCGCGGCACTGGCGCGACTGGCGACGATCTCGATCGTGTGGCAGAAGCGCCACAGCATCAACTACACGATCTTCCTCGACCCGGAGCAGGGCAACCTGGGGCAGTTCTTCGAGGCGGCAGCGATCCCCTGGAACGGATATCTCGACGCCCGTTCCATGGAGGTCCTCGAGTCCGGCGTCGGCTACAACCAGGACCAGGCCTCGGTCTACGACAAGTGGTCGAAATGGATCGACGCGAACCCGGCGCAAGCCGTCAAGTGATGCGCGACGTGAGCGCCCGCGCTCACGCGGTCGCCGACGGCTTCGCTCCCCGATAGAAGCTCAGCGTTCCGTAGATGGTCGGCGTGCGATGCGTCTCCTCCACGCCCGTGAAGCCGGCGCGGCCCAGCAGCTCGGGCAGGCGACCCGCGACGTGGTCTCGGGTATTCGAAAAGCCGTCGAGCACCTGGATCGACAGGAAGAGCGCGCGCATCAACGGCCCGCTGCTCTTGCCCCACTCGACGACGTGAATCTCTCCGCCGGGACGGAGGAGGCTGAAGGCTGCCGCCAGCGCTTGCGCCTTCGCCGGCGGAAGCAAGTGATGGAGTACGAGGCTCATCACCACACGCTCGCAGGAGCCAAGCTTCACCGGCGGCGCGGTCGCAAGTCCCTGGCGGAAGTCGACGCGAACGCCGGCGGCTTCCGCCTTGCGGCGCGCGATGTCCAGGACCTCGGCGTCCCCGTCCACGGCGAGCACGTCGACATCGGGATTCTCGCGCGCGAGCCGCACCGCGAGGGCGCCTGGCCCACACCCGACATCGACGACGCGCATGCCCGACCGCAGCGCGAGGTCACGCGCAAGCTTGGCCTTCACCTGCTCGTCCTTGAGCGTGAGCCGGACGACGGGCTCGTAGAACCGCGTGAGCGCCCGGAACCGGAGCGCAGGGATGTAGGCGGAAGCCGCGGCGCGACGATCTTCGATGGCCATCCCTCCAACGACGTTAGCAGCCCGGTGCGCCGTGTTGGCTTCGAGGCCGGAACCACCTCCGACTGTGACCTGCCGGGTGACTCTCGCATTTCGCGACGGTGGGGCGATCCGCGTCGCTTGCACTTTCCGCCCGACCACGGCGCCATGGGAGGCGAGCACGGAGGCGGCATGGCCGCGATGACGGGCGCCGTGCTCGTGCTCGACGCGCGCACCGGGGCGACGATCAAGTCGCGCCGCCTCGACGCTCCCAACCACAACGCGATCTTCTCGACGGACGGCCGCGAGATCTGGACCGCTCAGCTCCAGGACGCCGGCACGGTCCTCGTGCTCGACGCAGAGACGCTGGAGACCAAGCACACCATTGGCGTGGGTCGCGTGCCCGCGGAGGTCACGTTCTCCCCGGACGGCAAGCACGCCTTCGTCGCCAACGGCACGAGCGACGACGTCAGCGTCATCGACACGGCCAGCAAGGCCGTCGTCAAGACGATCCCCGTGGATCGCGAGCCGGTCGGGGCCTGGCCCGGCGCCGACGGGATGATGTATGTCGACTGCGAAGTCGGCAAGACCATCAAGGCAATCGATCCGAAGACGCTCGAGGTCGTGCGCACCTACGGGCTGTCCTTCACGCCCGGCTACGCCGCGGTACCTGCCTCGCGGACCGAGGAGCTCTGGCTGACGGACACGGACTCCGGGAAGATCGTCTTCAACAAGACGGCGGTCGATGCGAAGACCTCCGAGGTCGCGACCGCCCCGGGCGCGCACGCGCTCGCCTTCTCTGCCGACGGCAAGACGGCGTTCGTGACGAACCAGCTCGGCGCGTCCGTGTCGTTCATCGACACGGCGGCCCGAACCGTGAAATCGACGCTCCCGGTCGGCAAGAAGCCCAACGGGATCCTCTTCCGAGCGCGCTGATCCTGGATTTCGTTCCGTAACCGTCGCGGACACCGTGTGACCGCGGCGATCACGCTGCTTGTTCTCTGCACGTACTCAGCAATCCAGGCGCTAGAAGACTCAGCTCTGTTCTCGATCCATCGAGGACTTCGGGAGTGAGTCCATGAGTGAGAAGCGGCTTGCAATGACCATCGTGGCAGTCCAGCTCGTGACAGGAGCTCCGGCCGCCGCCCGCCCTGCACGAGCACTGAGGGCGCGGCTCCGATCCGACCCCGGTGTCGAGGAGGATCGGGAGCAGCCCGAACACGTTCGTCATCACCGTCATGAGCATCGGCCGGACGCGCTTGGCGCCGGCCGTATCCAGAGGATGCGGATCCAGGCCGAGCAGAGCGCGCCGAAGAAGGTCCTTGTCGCCGTCGGAGAAGGCCTTCTCGAAGGCGAACGTCGTGAGACGGTGGTCGCTTCGTGGCGTCACCTGGCCAAGGAGGTCCTTCCGACCATGCTCAAGCTGTCTATTGCCACCGTCTCCGTGGCCGCGCTCCTCGTCTCGTTCTCGGCCCTCGCTCAGGCTCGTCCCGCTCCGCACGGCGTGGTCCAACTCGGCGGATCGCTCGATGATGCCGAGGCGTGGGAGGCAGTGCAGAAGGAGATCGACGCAAAGGCCGCGAAATCGAGCCAGGCGTGCGACACGAAGATCACCGCCGGGATCGACGTTCCATCGTTCGCCGGCGTGGACCTCGCGAAGTCTCCGGTTCAGAGCTACGGGCGCGACGCGGTGGCGTCGCTCGAGAATGTCTGTCGCACGCCGGCGGGGAAGAAGGCCGTGCAGTCGCAGATCAAGCGCGTCACGCTGCGCCGTGGCCGTAGCGGGACGCAGGTGGCCCTCGCGGCGGGCGAGCTCGTCGTCTACATCGACCCCGACAACACGAGCATCAGCGGCAAGAAGCCCGGCAGCTACTCGTGGCTCTCCGCCGTGCGCGAGGTGCTCTGAAGGACGACGCGTCGGCGCGCGTGCGTTGTAGACTCGGCCGCCCGCGATGTGCCCGGTAGATCCAGCAACGCTGACGAGCCCGCTGCCGGACTTCCCGGGGCCTGGCGCGCGCATTGCCGGTCGCTATCTGCTGGAGGCGCCGCTCGGTCGGGGCGGGATGGGCATCGTCTACCAGGCGGTGCAGCTCGATCTCGGTCGAACGGTGGCCATCAAGCTGCTGCCGCCCTCCTCCGACCCCACCGCGGCGGCACGCTTCGCACGTGAGGCCACGACGCTCGCGCAGCTCGCGCATCCGAACATCGTCCAGATCTTCGACTACGGGGTGGACGCCGGGGTCGCGTTCGTCGCGATGGAGCATCTGGTAGGACGCACGCTCGCGGACGCGATCCGTAGCGAGGCGCCGTTCGACATCGGTCGAGCGATCGCGATCGCGATCGAGATGCTGACTGCGCTCGCCATCGCGCACCGGGCCGGCATCATCCATCGAGACATCAAGCCGTTGAACGTCTTCCTCGTCGCCGGGCTCGCCGGCGAGCGCGTCAAGCTGCTCGACTTCGGCGTCGCGGCCACGAACGACGGTGGACCACGCCTCACGCAGACCGGCGCGCGCGTCGGAACTCCGGCGTACATGGCGCCGGAGCAGCTCTCGGGCGGCGGCGCCGACCCGCGCAGCGATCTTCACGCGGTGGGCCTCTGCCTCTTCGAGACGCTGACCGGAAGCCGGCCGTTCGGTGGCGGCGCAGTCCCGCGCGTGGACGCCGCGCGGCCCGACGTGCCAGCGCGCCTCGCCGACGTGCTCGAGCGAGCGATGGCGCGCGACGTGAACGGGCGCTTCGGCACTGCCGAAGCGATGCTCGATGCGCTCGCGCCGTGGCGCACCGGGCTCATGCCTCCTGCGCCGAACCCGGGCGCTCCCGCGATGACCGGGCCGTCGCCCATGATGACCGCGGGGGGCTCGCAGCGCGCGGTCGCGGCGCCGCCCGTGCGTGGAAGCGGCCGGCTGCTTGCGCTCGTCGCAGCCGCCGGCGTCGTCTTGCTCGGCGTGCTCCTGGCGATCGGGCTCTACGCATATCGGTGGCCGGGGACCTCGCGACCGCAGGCCACCGCGAGCGCGCCGCCGGGCGCGCCGTCCGGTCCGGCGTCGCTGGCCGGGCGAGGCGGGGCTCCGGTCACCGCCGGCACCAACGCCGCCGCGCGCTCTGCGGCCCCAGCCGCCAGCGGCGCGCGCGTCCCGAGCCTCTGCGTCGATGGCAACAACGAGGCCATCTGTCTCACCAAGCTCACGTCCTGCACGTGTCGTGGCAATCCTGCGGTGCTCTTCTCGCGCGTGCAGACCAAGGGGAGCACCGACGGCACGAGCCGCGACGTTCCGGGCGGAGCCGACGGCCAGCCGTGCACGGGCTTCACGCGCGAGACCGACAAGACGGGCGAGTTCTCGACGAGCAAGCAGGAGAGCGGCGTGCTCCAGGGATGCCAGGACTGCTCGCGTGAAAAAGCGCTGGCGCGTCCGACGCTCGCGGTGCCGGGAACCCCATGCAGCGGCTTTCCGCAGACGAAGGGCGGCGCGGCGAGCGGCGTGTTCAAGGCGAAGTAGCCTGGCGTGATACGCTCCTCGAGATGCCTGCGCGGCCAGAGGGAGCGTCCGCGGCCTGCCTCGGCGACGACACCGTTGCGCTGTTCCTCGACGGCCGCCTCACCGGCGACGAGGAGACGCGCCTCCGCGGGCATGTCGACACGTGTGCAGAGTGCCGTGGTCTGCTCGCCGACGCAGGGCGAACGTCCGGTCGCCACACCGAGCCGAACCCCGTCCTCCAGCCTGGCGCGATCGTCGCCGGCAAGTACCGGATCGAAGGGCTGCTGGGCGCGGGGGGCATGGGCACGGTCTATCGCGCCGTACACCTCGTACTCGGGCGCACGGTGGCCCTCAAGATGATGCACGCCGAGCTCCTCAGCACCGATCACGCGCGGCGGTTCGAGCGCGAGGCTCGCGCGGCGGCGTCGCTCACCAGCGAGAACGCCGTCCGGATCGCCGACATCGACCGAGCGCCGGACGGCACGCCCTACATCGTGATGGAGCACCTCGAGGGGCAGGACCTCTACGAGATGCTCCTCGCCGCGGGGTCGCTCCCCTGGGAGCGCGCCGTACGCTACGTGCTCGAGGCCGCAGACGCCGTCGGCGAAGCCCACGCGCGCGGGATCGTCCATCGTGACCTCAAGCCGCACAACGTCTTCCTCACGCGCGGTGACGTCATCAAGGTGCTCGACTTCGGCCTCGCCAAGCTCGTTGGCGTCGCTGGGGCCGTCGCGACCGCCCCGTCGTCGACGGGCGTGAAGTCCGGGCGTCTCATGGGCTCGCCGCTGTACATGGCGCCCGAGCAGATCCGCGCCGCGCATACCGTGGACGCGAGGACCGATCTCTACGCGCTCGGCGCAACGCTCTACCACTTGATCGCGGGGGTACCGCCGTTCTCGGGGGTCAACGTCTACGTTCTCTGCGCGAGAATCCTGAACGAGGCGCCCGCGTCGCTCGCGCGCGCCCGCAAGAACGTACCGGGGTCCATCGATCGCTTCGTCCTGCGCTGCCTCGAGAAGGATCCGTCGGACCGCCATGGAAGCATCGAGGAGTGGGCGGCCGCGCTTCGCGAAGCAGTCGCCGCCGCCGGTGACGTCGAACCGACCCGCTCCCGATCCGTCGCTGCATCCTCCGCCGCTCGCGCGATGACGACGAGCGCCGCATCCACGCTCCGGGAGCACGATCTCGACACCGTCCGCGACGCTACCCTTCGCTCCCCCGAGCCGGTCTTCCCGTCGACGACCGAGAGGCGGCCGCGACGGTGACCCTCGAGAGCGCGCTCGAGAGAGCCTTCGCCGAGTGCGCCGCGGCGCGGCCCGCCATCGCCCTCTCGCGAGAGCTCTTCGTGAGCCATCTGCGCGAACGGCTCGCCCCCGGGCGACCCGACGAGTCGCTCGCGTCGCTGCACGTGGCAGACCTCCATCTCGCGTGCGCCTGCCTGCACGGCATCGAGGCGGCGTGGAAGGAGCTCGATCGCGAGCACCTCTCGCGGATCCCGCAGTTCGTGGCGCGCATCGACGCGTCGCCCTCGTTCGCCGACGACGTTCGCCAGCGGCTCTGCGCCAAGCTCGTGACGACGAGCGAGGCGCCGGGGAGGCTGTCACTCTATACCGGTCGAGGACCGCTCGGCGCCTGGCTGCGGGTCGCCGCCATTCGCGAGGCCCAGAGCGCGAAGCGCCGTTCGAAGAAGACCGTCGACGCCGACGACGTCGCCCTCGCCGCGCCCGGCCACGACCCGGAGGTCGAGCTCCTCAAGCGGCGCTTCGCGAAGGAGTTCGCCGAGGCCTTCGAGTCGGTGCTGCCCACGCTCACGGCCGACGAACGAAACGTCCTCCGCCTTCACTACCTCGACGGACTGAGCATCGAGGCGGTCGGGACGACCTACCGCGTCAGCCGCGCGACGGCCGCGCGCTGGATCGCCAGCGCGCGCGCGACCATCGTGGAGCGCACGCAGGCAGCCCTCGCCGCGCGCCTCGGAGACAGCGCGCCCAGTCCGCTCAGCATCCTGGCCTTCGTCAAGAGCCAGCTCGATCTCAGCCTGGTACGGCACTTCGAGGAGTGAGCTCGCCGCTTTCGTGAGACGGCGGGAGACCTCGGGGCGTCACTGCTCCGTGACCCACCCGCTCCCCGAGCTCTCGATCCTCGTCCCCGCTCTCAACGAGGCGCGCACCATGCGCGCCGTGCTCCAGCGGATCATCGCAGCGTGCCCACGCGCCGAGGTCATCGTCGTCGACGACGGCTCCACCGACGCCACCCACGCGGAGGTGCGCGAGGTGGGGAGCCCCAACGTTCGACTCCTCCGTCACCCGACGAACCGAGGCAAAGGCGCAGCCATCCGTACCGCGCTCGGTCACGCCCGAGGGCGCTTCTGCATCGTGCAGGACGCGGACCTGGAGTACTCCCCCGTTGACTTCGAGCCCCTGCTCGCCTTGGCACGCGCGGGTGCCCCCGTCGTGTACGGGTCCAGGTTCCTGCGCTGCGCCTGGCCGCGAGGGATGTCGCCGCTCAACTGGATCGCGAACCGCTCGCTCACCCTCGCGGCCAACGTCCTCTATCAGCTCGACATCACCGACGAGGCCACGTGCCTCAAGTTGTTTCGAACCGAGCTGCTCCGGGCCCTCGATCTCCGCGCCGACGGCTTCGACTTCTGTCCCGAGGTCACGGCCAAGCTGGGGCGTCTCGGGATTCCGGTGGTCGAGGCGCCGGTCGGCTACTCCGGTCGATCGGTCGCAGAAGGAAAGAAGATCCGTTGGACCGATGGTCTTCAGGCCGCGAGAACGCTCGTGGCTCTTCGATTTGCCACCTGAAACCCACGTCACTCGAAACTGGAGAATCTTCATGAATTTTCGCAAAACCGTCAGCGTCTCTATTGCAACGATGGCGGTCCTCGCAGCGGGCCTCGTCGCGTGCTCCTCGGACCAGGAGTCGCCGACCGACGCCGCCTCCAAGACAGCCTCACCCATCGTCCAGCAGGCGGGCGTCATGCGCTTTCGGTCGGAGGCCATCGGCAACGTTACGCGCGTCGCCCTCCTCGATGAGGCCGGAAACGGAATCGGCACGCTGGAGCTCACGACCGAGGCCCCCCACCGCGTTCGGGCGAAGCAGAGCGTCCGCGGACGCTCCTTCGAGGCGAGCTGGAGCGACGACGGGCTGACGTTCACGCCCGACGGGAAGCGCCCGGTGACGGTCGACGCCCGCGGGGCGCGAGGCGAGGAAGCCGAACGCGCGCTCCTCGATGCGACCAACGATCTGAGCATCGCGCTCGGAGTGGCCCGTGATGTCGGCGCGTTCTCGCTCGTCACGAACGACACGGCGCCGACCGTCAGGCCCCTGATCCTCGGGACCGGGGAAGATGACCGCGACCGTTTCACTGGAAACAATTGGGCGTGGGGCACGGGCTCCTCCTCGTGGACCAGCGCGTACGGCGCCTCGCAGAACTCGGCCTACAGTGGCTGCGCGGCGGTCTATCCAGGCGGAGGCTGCGCTACGTTCCAAGGAGCCACGATGAGCACGTCGTGCAGCACCGGCAGCTACTACACGTCGTGCACGACGACCGTCACCGTCGGCGCCTGTGCCGGCACTGGCACGTGCCCGCAGTGACCGGCGGAGAGGTCTGACACCGTGAACGGGCGTCGCGCTCTCGCCATTGTTGCCCTCCTCCTCGTCGCTCACGTCGGGCTCGCCATGCTCACGGCACGCCGAACCTTCGTGACCGTCGACGAGGCTGGCCACATCGCGTCCGGCGTCGCCCATCACCAGCAATCGAGCTTCGCGAGCTACCGGGTCAATCCACCTCCGGCCCGGTGGCTCGCGACGCTCCCGGTGGTGCTTCTCTTTCATCCGCCGACGTTGACGCCGGTGGCCGACGAACCCGGCGTGCGTCCAGAAGGGACGTACGGCGCCGAGCTCGCGACCGCGCTCGGTGCGCGCTACCCGTCGGCGGTCTTCACCGCCCGCCTCTTCAACGTCCTGCTCTCGGCAATCGGTCTCCTGCTCGTCTACGCGATCGGCGCGCGGGCGATCGGGATTCGATCCGGGCTGATCGCAGCGGCGATCTACGCCTTTGACCCGAACATCGTCGCCCATGCATCGGTTCTCACCTCCGATCTTCCCGCGACCGTCTCGGTCCTCGCGGTCACCTGGGCGCTCCTGCGCTACGCGAAAAGGCCGACCCTGATCGCGGCCCTCCTCCTGGGTGCGCTCGTCGGCGTGGCGCAGCTCACGAAGTTCAGCTGGCTCGTCCTCTACCCTGCGCTGCTGATCTGTCTCGGTATCGTCGCGTGGCGGGCCGCCGCGCATCGGCGCGCG
>JAYTBL010000911.1:0-15446 GCA_043736975.1 Polyangiaceae bacterium | reverse complement strand
CTACTCGACGACGACGACGTCACCGGCTTGCAGGATGAACTGGATGCTCTTCGGATCCTGCGAGCGGAGGTCGGTGTAGCGGAAGCGAACGCGCTGGGCGAGCGACTTCCGGACCACGAAGACCTTGTCGCCGTCGGCGTAGTCGGTGAGGCCGCCGGCCGCGGCCAGGGCCTGGAGGACGTTGGAGCCCGCCTCGATCGGGAACACGCCCGAGTTGCGGACCTCGCCCACCACCGAGATCTTGAGCTCTGCGCCCTGCTCGAAGGTGACGATGACCGAGGGCACCTTCACGATGTCCTTGAGGCGGTCCTGGATCTCGGACGCGAGCTGCGCCGGGCGCTTGCCGCGGGCCACCACCTCGCCGATCACGGGGATCGAGATTCGTCCGTCGGCCCGCACGCGCTCCTTCGTGGAGAGCGGATCCTGATTGAAGACGCGGACGTTGAGGACGTCGCCGTCGGCGATGAGGACGTCACCGCCGCCGCTGGCGGAGGCCGGCAGGCTATCGACCCAGATGTACGGGCCCGTTCCGCCGCACGCGATCGAAACGGAGGAGAGACCGGCGATCAGCGCGATCTGCGCGAGGCGTCGATAGATCATCACGCGCAGCATACGATGAATTTCCAGCTACAAGGGAGCGATGAAATTACCGTCGCAGCTCGCCTTCGCGCTCGTCATCGCGGGCGTCGCCACCACCTCGTGCAAGAAGAAGGATCCCTCCGCGACCGCCGATGGCGGGCCCTCCGCCTCGGGCAGCGCGGCGGCGTCGGCGGCCGCCAGCGCTGCGCCGACCGCTCCGCCCGCGCCGCAGGAGGCGTCGATCGCCGACTTCACGTCGAAGATCGGACCGACCACCTGCAAGATGCTCGAGGGCTGCAAGAACGACAAGGTGAAGGCCACGCTCTCGATGTCGGTCATCCTCGTCGCGAGCTTCGGCAGCATGGACAAGCCCGAGCTCGCGAAGGAGATGCAGGAGGTCAGCAAGACCATGAAGGCCGACAAGCGCTTCCTGCCCAACGAGGCGGAGTGCACGACCACCGGCAACGTGGCGCTGAAGGTGGTGGGCGTCACCGCCGACAAGGTCGGCAAGACGCTCGCCTACGACGCGAAGAAGGGCGCGGCCTGCCTCGCCAGCCTCGCCACCGCGCCCGAGCAGTGCAAGACCGAGGTGAAGCTGGCGACGGAGCCGAAGTTCAAGGAGATCGACGCGTTCTCCAAGGAGCTCCACGATCCGCTCGAGGCGTACGCCAAGCCCTGCGAGGACGTGATCACCGGGGTCGTCGAGATCGGCGGCGCGTGCGAGAGCGACCTCGAGTGCAAGGGCAAGGGCAACAAGTGCCAGAAGGGCAAGGACCCCAAGGTGAAGACCAAGTCCTGCCAGGCCAAGGCCCCCGGCAAGAAGTAGCTCTCCTTCCTCAGTCGTGGAAGCGGCCCTTGAGCTTCAAGAACGGGGTCTCGAAGAACCTGAAGCTCAGGGTGGCCAGCACGTAGACGATGGCGATGCCCCCCACGATGACGGCGCTGGTGAGCGCCATCTGCGTGGCCACGTCCATACCGGCCTGCACCTTCACCAGCCACGGGACGAGGATGATGACGAGGACCCAGTGGAAGATGTACATGCCGTAGCTGACCTTCCCGCAGGCCACCAGCGGGCGCCACGAGAGGAACGCACGCACGCGCTCGCTGATCACGCCATCGGCGCACATCGAGATCGAGCTGGCGAAGAAGATGGCGAGCGTCACGTAGCCGATGGCCATGATGCGACGGTCGTAGTCGTTCAGGCCGTTCGCCATCACGTAGAGCCCGGCCAGCGCGAGCGCGGTCGAGACGAAGATGGGGAAGCGAAGCCGGCGCCAGGCGATCGAGACGGGATGCAGGACCTCGCGCTGCGTCACCGCCACGAACGCGCCGAGCAGTAGCCCGTCGGCGCGGGTGAACGTGGCGCGGTAGACGAACTTCGCGATCCCCTGGTCGCCGTGGAAGATCCCGTTCAGCGCCGGAATTGATGCCCCCTTGAAGATCATGAAGCCGCGGAGCGCGACCACCAGCGGCACGAGCACCAGGATGGTGGGAATGAGCCGCTTGCGCGACACCACGAGCGCCACGATCGGCCACACGAAGTAGAACTGCTCCTCGATGGCGAGCGACCAGAAGTGCGCCGTCCAGCGCAGCACCTCGTCGTCGAAGGCCAGCGAGTAGTTCTGCATGTAGACCCAGTACGAGGGCCCGGGCACCCAGGCCGAGGTCCCCGCCAGGGCGAGCGCCACGATGGTCCCGACGATGATGAACGCGTAGTAGAGCGGGAAGATGCGGAGGACGCGGCGCATCCAGAAACTCTTGAGCCGCGTGCCGAGCGCCTTCTTGGAAGGCGCGACGAGGCCGCGCGTGATCAGGTAGCCGGAGAGGACGAAGAAGAGATCGACGCCCGTCCAGCCGGACCAGAGGAGCGCGTGGATGCGCACCGCGATCTTGTCGACGAAGGTGACGGCGGTGGTCGGGTCCTCGCCGGGGAAGGTCCAGGCGAAGTGGAACACCAGCACCAGCAGCACCGCGAGGCCGCGCATGCCGTCGAGCGTGGGGATGGCGCGCGCCTCGGCGCCCTTCAGCGCCGCCTGCGCGCTCTCGTCGAGCTCGGGCTCCGCCGGTACGTCGGCGCTCAGCGCCTCGAACGACTCACCGTCCTTCACCAGCTTGCGGAGGCCGATCGCGATGACGAGCCCGAACGCGAGCACCACGACCAGGTCGACGGCGGCCAGGCTCGCCGGCAGCTTGGCGCCGATCTCGCTCAGCGTGGCGTCGAGCGTGGCGCCGTCGATCATCTCGCGGCCGATGAGATCGCGACGCGCCACCGCTGCGTCCTGGCGAAGGCGCATGTTGTTGGGGAGGGTCTCGAACCCGAGGGTCGCGATGTATTCCTCGTCGGCAGGGTTCACGTCGACGGTCTCGACGATGAGATCCGCGTGCCGCTGCCCCAGGCTGTACTGGTAGTCCCACTTGTCGTGGCCGGGGGAGAACACGCCGCGCGGCGCGAGGTGCGCGATGAAGCTGTCGTTCTTGCCCAGGAGATCTTCGGTGGGGCGCTGCGCGAAGTAGGGCGTGGCGCCGGCGGCCGCGACCGCCATGCGCAGGGTGGGCGGCGTGTTCTCGCGGATGAGCAGGCCGAGGCGCGTGTAGTTCGCCTCGTCCTTGTACTGCGCGGCGTTCTGCGCGGCCCAGCGGGCGAGCGGCATGAGCTGCGACGGCGCCCACACCAGGATCATGAGCACCACCGCGGCGAGGCCCACCGTCGCGCGGCTGCCGAGGCGCCGCTGCAGCGCGGCGAGCCCCTGGCCGATGCCCTCGCGCAGGTCCTTCAGGCGCAGCAAGAGCCCGAGGAACACGAACGCGCCGCCGGTCGCGAAGGCGACCTTGCTGAAGATCATCGTGCGCGCGACGCCCTCCTCGGGGAACTTCTTCGCGAACAGGTTGAGCGCCACCAGGGCGCCGCCGCACACGAGCAGACCGAGCGAGAGACGCCGAGCGAAGAACGCGGCCTTCTCGGCGGTGATCTCGGCGATCAGGCGCGACAGCAGCACCGCCACCAGCACGATGAGCGCCGGCATGCCGATGCACATGTAGCGGTTCGCGTAGAGCATCCACTCCCACGCGTCCCCGCCGACGTAGGTGGCGTACCCGATCTGCGCGACGAAGAGCGTGCCCAGCAGGAAGAGGCGGCGGGTCTGCTGGTCCTTGTAGAAGTCCTTCTTCAGCCCGGTGATCGAGGCGAACACGATGCTCACCGGGAGCGCGAGGTGAAGCGTCACCACCTCGACCGCCACGAACGCGCCGCGCTTGATGCGCGCGATCGGGGAGATCTTGTAGAGCTTCAAGAAGTAGGTGTTGGGCAGCGACTCGTGGAAGTACGCCTTCCGGAACACCGTCTGCCCGCCCACCGCGCTCAGCGCGAACACGCCGATCACGCCCGCGAAGAGCCAGCGCTTGCTGGAGAACAGGAAGCCGTAGAGGCAGATGAGCCCCACCGGGACGACCGAGTCGCTGCGGATGAGGAGCGCGCCCGCGGTGAGCGCCCCCATCGCCAGGGTGCGCGGCAAGCTGAACTCCTCCTCGTTCTCGAGGACCAGCCACAGCAGCGTGTAGACGAACAGCGCGAGCGCGCCGACCTCCATCCCGCGCAGCGTCCAGAAGACGAGCGGGTAGTCGAACATCGTGGCCGCGAGCACCGCGACCGGCACCCAGGCCTCGCAGGTGATCTTGCGCGCGATCTTCGCGGTGACCAGGCCGATGCCCACCATGATGGCGATGCCGCTCAGCATGATGAAGAGCGAGATCTTCGACTCGGACATGCCGAGCTTGTGGGCGACGCTCATCCAGAGCACCCACAAGAGGTTCGTGAACCCCTCGATGGGCTTCTCGCCGATGTTCCACACGAAGCCGTGGCCGTCGGCGAGGTGGCGCGCGTAGCGCATCGAGATCATCGCGTCCTCGAAGAGGACGAAGTAGCGCGCTCCCCCGATGGCGAAGCTCGTTCGCAGGATGAAGAGCAGGTAGAAGGCGACCGCAGCTGCAGCCACCCAGAGACGCGCGGAGGAGGAGCTGTTCTTCACCGGACCGGCCACTCTACAGAAGTTACTGGGGCGTCGTCACGAGAGCGGTGAGCTCATCGAGCATCTCTTGCGCGTTGCCGAAGCGCTCCGCGGGCCTGCGCCGCAGTGCCTTGCCCACGATGCGCTCGAAGCCCTTGCCGATCGCATCGCCCCGTCCGGTGGGGAGCGGCTTCGCCTCTTGCTGGAGTTTTTCGCGCAGGCTCTCGCGGGTGTCGAAGGGCAGCGCGCCTGCGACCGAGCGGTAGAGGATGGTCGCGACCGAGTACACGTCCGAGGCCTCGTTCACGCGGCGCGCGTCGAGCAGCTGCTCGGGGGCCATGTACGGGACGGTCCCGATGGCCGCGTGCATCGAGGTGAGGCTGCTCATCTTCCCGTTCGGGTTCTTCACGCGCGAGAGGTTGAAATCGAAGATCACCGCGTGCCAGCCGTTGGCGTTGGGCCGGAGGATGATGTTCTCGGGCTTGATGTCGCGGTGGATGATCCCGATCGACTGCATCTCCGCGACACCACTGAGGACGCCGATGCCGAGGCCGGTCGCATCCTCGACGGAGAAGCGCGCGCGCTTCAGGACGTCCGAGAGGAGCTCGCCCTCGATGTACTCCATGACCAGCGCCATCCCGAACGGCGGGCCGGTGAGGAACTCGAACATCCGCGCGATGTGGGGGCTCTGGAGCCGGGAGAGCGCCCAGGCCTCGCGGCGGAACCGCTCGACGCTCTCGCGCGAGACGGCGGCCTCGGGGTGCAGCACCTTGATGGCGACGCGTTCGTTGTTCTGGGGGCTCGAAGGGTCGCTGCGGTGAGCGAGCCACACCACACCGAAGGCGCCCGTTCCCAGCAGCGACTCGAGCACGTAGGTCCCGATCCGGGAGCCGGGCGCGAGCTGCACGGGGCGATGGTACGCCGGGAGGCCGATTTGACGCGACACCTAAACGGGTGACACGAAAGCGCCTTGAAAAACGGTGAGATACGCGTGCGTTGCAGAACGCTACAGGCACCTGCTTCCTCATTATCCTGGTAGCTTCTCCTGGTAGCTTCGGGCGATGACGGCGAGCGTGCCGAGCGCCCCCGAGGAGCACACCCGCCGCGAGGGCCTCACCGCCCTCCGCAACGGCGCCAAGCTGGCGGCCTCGATGCTGCTGACGTGGAGCGTGGCCCTCATGGTCACGTTCAAGCTGCCGAAGTACCTGCAGCCGGTCATGTTCGGGCACTACCGGTTCGGCGATCAGTTCGCCGCGTCGCTGATGGTGTTCCTGAGCCTCGGCGTCGACACGTACATCTCGCGCGAGATCGCGATCCGCCCCAAGCACGCGAGCGACTTCTTCGGCGGCGTCCTCCTCGCGCGCGCGCTGGTGCTGATCCCGGTGGTGGGCCTCGGCGCTACCATCCTCCTCGCGCAAGATCAGGTCCACGAGCGCCGCCTCTCGGCGTTCCTCTTCGGGTTCGCCTACCTCTTCACCGCGCTCAACCAGACGTTCCAGCAGACGCTGCAGGCCGCCTCGAAGGTGAACGGCCTCGCGCTGGCGAACGTGGTGGCCAAAGTCTTCTGGGGCGGCGGCACCTTCGCCGCGGTCACGCTGGGCGCCCCCTTCTGGATGCTGCCGCTGCCGATGATCTTCGGCGAGGGCCTGAAGGCGGCGTTCCTCTACATGGCGACCCGCGACGCCGTGGATCTGAGGCTCCGCGTCGATCTCGCGGAGACGAAGAAGGTCCTCAAGATCGCGTTCCCCTTCTACATCGCGAACGCCGCCGTCGCGCTCGGCGCGTACATCGACGTGCCGCTGGTGGGCATGCTGATGCCCGAGGGGTCGAAGGAGGTCGGCTGGTACGCCGCTGCGCTCCAGATCGCTCAGCTCTCGGCGCTGCTCTCGCCCATCATGAGCGGCGTGCTCATCCCCATGATGAGCCGCGCCAAGGTCCGCAGCGAAGAGGAGTTCGTCCGCATCCTGCGGCGCGGCTTCGAGGCGGTGATCGTGGTGTCGATCCCGCTCACGCTGCTGCTCGCGCTCGGCGCCGAGTTCTGGATCCACATCACCATCAAGGACGCCTTCCTGCCCGCGGCCCAGAGCCTGCGGTGGCTCGCGCCCACGTTCGTCTTCGCGTACGCGAACGTGCTGCTGTGGCTGGCCCTCATGATCCTCGATCGCTCGTGGACCATCACCATCGTGTCGATCGTCGGCATGATCTTGCTGCCCACCTTCATCGTGATCGGCGTCCCGCTCTTCGCGCCCCTGGGCCCCGGCGGCGCCGGCATGGGTGCGTCGCTCGCGCTCTCGCTGCGCGAGCTCATCATCGTGCTCGTGTTCCTCGCCGTGCTGCGCGAAAAGGCGCTCGATCGCCGCGGATTCCTCACGCTCGTGAAGTCGCTCGGGATCTGCGTGGTGGTGGGCGTCGCCGATCACTTCCTGAAGACGGTCACGATGGATGTCCTGCGCCTCGCCGCCGACGCGCTCCTCTACCTGGTGTTGATGCTGGTGCTCGGCGTGCTGGCGCCAAAGGACCTGAAGGCGGTCCTCAGGATGGTGAAGGACCGCAAGAAGCCCGCCGCGTGAGCGGTGGGCGCCGCGACGATCTGGCGCTCGGCCCTTGCGCCACACCCTACCGAGCGGTAGGTAGTGGCCATGCGCAAGCTACCCTTCCCTCCGTGCGCGACCGTCGAGGCCCTCGGCGACCGCGTGGTCGTGCCTGGCGAACGCGTGGGCTCGGTCCGGATCGGCATGACCTACGGCGACGTGCGGGTGCTCCTGGGAACAGGCGACTGCGTCTCCTGCCAGAGCCTCGCCTTCGTTCGCTACCGGGAGGTCGGGCTGGAGCTGGCGGTCACGACCCCCGCCGGACAGCTCGTCACGCCGAGCTCCTGCGTGACCGCCATCAGCGTCCACGGCGATCTCGAGTGCTCCGGACCGGTGCGCCTGGGCGCTCGTCGCGAGGAGATCGCTGACGCCCTGGGAGCCCCCATGATCGTCGGGCAGCGCGCGCTCTACGCCGGCGGCGCCTCGGTCCACTTCGACGAGCACGGCTGCGCGATCACCTTCACGGTCGTCTCGCCGCTCGCGCCTTCGCTCTTCCCTCGCCCGTACCTTCGGCCATGGCACGCGACGTCGTGAGGTGATCAGCGCTAGCGTCGAGGCGCTGAGGATGCTCCATCACCACGCGACGGATGACGATCTGACCGCGTACCCGCCGAACGAACAGCTCGCAACGCAGCGCCTCTTCGAACTCCACGGAACGCCCCCGCGAGTGGACCTCGCGGACGACGCAGCCGATCCGCACCTCGCTCGCGTTACCGCTCGCGATTCGCGTCGTTGCTTCCAGGAATCGTCCCTCCGCGGGCGCGCCGCGCGAGGCGCGCCGCCGGACGCGCTCGAGCCACGGGCCGCGTGCGGAGCGCCGGGCTCCCAGCCCCGCGACTGCCCCATCGAAGATCTCGGCGTCGGGCGCCACGAGGCGCTTCAGATCATGGATCGATGGCACCTCTCCAGCGAAGTAGCCGAGCGCGTCGAAGAAGTCATCGACCAGCGCCAGCGCCTCGCCCTGGTGGAGGGGCGCCCGGTTGGTGGGACCGCGACGGAGACTGGTGGCCATGGCCGCGACCGATGCGATTGCCGTGCCTCGCCCAAGGTCGCGGATCTCGTCGCGCGAACCCGACGCGCCGACGCGCCGCTGCTCGCTGGGCCGGCTCGCGTGACCGCGATCTCGTCGATCACGGGGCGGCCCGCGCCTCGTCGGTCTCACGCGCGATCACGAACTCCACATGCGAGCGTGTCGCCCGATCAATTGGTCGAATCAGCGGGGTACGCCGAGCATTCTCCGCACCTGCTCGCGGATGGCGACGGTGCGCGCGCCGATGAATGCGGCGTGCGCCGGCCGCACCCCTGCGAAGCGCTCCACCAGGTCCTCGATGGCGAAGGGCAGGAAGTGAGCTCCGACCAAGGTGAGCACCACGTGCGTCGGATCGAGCTCGCGGTCGAACACTCCCTTGCGCTGGCCGGTCCGCACGAACTCACGCGCCGCCGCCAGCAGCGAGTCGATCTTCGTGCCCAGGATCTCGCGCATCATCGGTCCACCGTGGACGGACTCTCCGACCAGCAAGCGCGCGGCGTGCGGATTGGCGCCGAGCGCCACCGTGAGCGCGTCGCTCAGCGCGTCGAGCCGCTCGAGGTGCGGCCCCTGTCCTGCGAGACCGTCGAGGACCGCCGCGGCGACGGTCTCGATCAACGACTCGAGGACATGCTGGTAGAGGGCATCCTTCGTGGGGAAGTGGTGAAAGAGAGAAGCCTTGCGGAGGCCCACCCGGGCCGCGAGCTCCTCCATCGTGAGCCCGTCGTAGCCCTTCTCCGCGAACAGGCGGGTGGCCTCGCGCGCCACGTCGGCCTTCGCCACGCGCTTGCGCGCCACCGGCTTCACGACCGCGCCTGCACTCACGGCCACGGACTTTCGGACCTTTGCCACCATTCGGCGCTCATCTTATACGAGCGCGCTGCGTCCGCGCGCCCTGACCAGAAGACTGGGAACCCGGAGTTCCTCGGCCGCGCCCCATCGGGCAAAGCACGCTGATTTCGGCTCGTACCGAGAGCCGACCGGAGTGAGCTGTTGCCCCATGGCGTCTCTGCCCGCCTCCGCAGCCAGCGGACTCTCGCAGCGGGAGCGCGCGGCGACCACCGATCGCTGCGTCCCCGCCGAGGAGATGGCGGCCGGCTTCGTCCATCCGAAGTGCAGGGCGTCGGCGCTGATCGGCTCCTACGCCGGCGTCTGCATCAGCGACTGCGTGAAGAAGAACTTTCTCACCGGCCTCTCAACCTCGCGCGGCGACTGCGCCCCCGACACCTTCTGCGCGCCGTGCAAGAACCCCCTCACCGGCGCGCCCACCGGAGCCCCCGACTGCGGGCCATGGGCGGCTCGGCGCGACATTCAGACCTCGTCGCTCCGTCCGCGGCTCAGCGCCCGCGCGAGCGCAAGATCTGGAAGTAGCGGCGCGCCAACCCGGAGGCGGCTGCAGCCTTGCTGACGTTGCCGCCCTGCTGCTTGAGGACGCTGCCCACGTAGCGCGCCTCGAAGATGCGGAGCATCTCCTGCCGCGCGCGGATGAAGGGCAGATTCATCCCGATCACCCGCGCGACTGCGTCGTCACCGCCGGCGCCTCCGTCGTTCGCGAGGACCGCCTCGAGCCGGACCGAGCCCGCGCCGATCGCCAGGCGCTCGGCGACCGCGTGTACCAGCTCGCGCACGTTGCCGGGCCACGCGCCGTCCTCGAGCTGCGCGAGCTCTTCTGACGAGGGATCTCCCGCGCCCCCCAGGCGCGTCCAGAAGTGCCGCGCGAGCAGCGCGATGTCCCCCTTGCGACGGCGCAGCGGCGGCAGCTCGATGGTCGCCCCTGCGAGGCGGTAGAGGAGATCTTCCCGGAAGCGTCCGAGCTGCACCTCGCGATCGAGATCGCGGCGCGTGGTGGTCAAGACCCGGACATCGACCTTGATGCGAGATGCGCCGCGCGTGAGCTCGCCGCGCTCGAGGATCGCGCCGAGCCGCGCCTGGGCGGCGCTCGAGAGCTCGCTCGGCTCGTCGAGCACCAGCGTGCCCCCCGCCGCCTGCTCGAACGCGCTGCTGATGCCCGCGTCGACGCCCGAGAGGGCCGCGTCCATGTCCTCCCCCGACCGGCCCGAACAGTCGAGGACCACGAAGGGGTGCGCAGCTCGGGGGCCGGCGTCGTGCAGCGCCTCGGCGAGCAGCTCCTTGCCAGTGCCGGTCTCCCCTTCAATCAGCACCGGGAGGGATGACGCGGCGAGGCTCGCCCACGCCCCATAGTGGCGCCGCACCTCGTCGCTCGCGCCGACGAAGCGCCCGAAGCGCGTCGCCGCCGAGGCCGGGACGACGGGCGCGGCGCCCGCCCGGATCAGCCGCAGCGAGGTGCCGCCGATCGCGATCAGCTCGCCGCCGGTCAAGAGCGCCTCCTTGACCCGGACGCCGTTGACCCGCGTCCCGTTCGTGGAGCCGAGATCCTCGAGGCGCCAGGCCTCGGGCTCACGGCGCAGCGCCGCGTGACGACGCGAGACCGCGGGATCGGTGACGCGAACCGTGCAGACCGAGCTCTGTCCGATCAGGACGCGTCCTTCGTTCACGCCGTCGAGAACGACCGCAGCCCCGGCATCCGGGCCCTCGGTCACGCGCAGCAAGAAGAGGACCCCGAGCACTGGCTCTCCGCGCGAGAGATCCAGAGCGGTAGCGGCATCGTTGGCGGTCGGCTTGTCGGGCACGAGGGGCATGCTACCGCGCCCCCGGATCCTGCTCGGAGCGTATTTCTCGGGCGTGGTTCACGGTGCTAGCCTGGGTGGATGGGCGCGGAGGTGGAATCCTCGAGGGGCAAGTTCGGGCGGTACGCGCTCGGGCCAGAGCTCGGGTCGGGCGGGATGGCCACGGTGAGCTTCGGCGCCGCGACCGGCGCGCTCGGCTTCGCGCGCCCGGTCGCGATCAAACGCATCCACGCCACGCGGGCCAGCGACGCCGAGCTCCTCGACGCCATTCGCGACGAGGCTCGCATCGCCTCGCGGGTTCGCCACCCCAACGTCGTCTCGGTGATCGACGTGATCGAGGAAGATGGCGACGTCGGGATCATCCTCGAATACGTGCATGGGGAAGCGCTCTCGTCCCTCCTCCGCAAGGCACGCGCGGCGCCGAGGCCGGTGCCCGTCGCCGTTGCCGTCGCGGTGATCGTCGACGTCCTCCATGGTCTCCACGCCGCGCACACCGCCCGTGACGAAGCGGGCCGACCGCTGGTCGTCGTCCATCGCGACGTCTCTCCGCAGAACGTCATCGTCGGTGCCGACGGCGTGGCGCGCGTCCTCGACTTCGGCATCTCGAAGGCGGAGAACCGCGCGAGCGTGACCCGCGACGGGCGGGTCAAGGGCAAGCTGCGATACATGGCTCCCGAGCAGCTCGGTGGCGATGTCACACCGGCAGCGGATATCTACGCCGCTGGCATCGTCCTGTGGGAGCTGCTCGCGGGACGCTCACCTTTCGCCGACGTGGAGCACGAAGCGGAGCTTCTGGGTCGGGTGATCGTGGGCGTCACCGCCGCGCCTTCGACCCATGCTGCGGTCCCCGCGGCGCTCGACGCGATCGCCGCGCGCGCGCTCGAAGGGTCGCCGCGCGCGCGCTTCGCGACCGCGGCGCAGATGGCGGAGGCGCTCGAGCAGGCTGGCCCGGTCGCCTCGCGCACCACCGTCGCGGCCTGGGTCCTCGAGCTCGCCGGCGAGGTGCTCGAAGCTCGGTCTCACATCGTCGCCGCGCTGGAGCGCGGTGGCGCGGTCGATTCGCAGCCACCGGTCGCTGCCCCCATCATCCTGAAGAGCGGCACGAGCACCAGCGACGAGCTCCTCATTGCAGCGCTGCAGGCGAGCCAGCGGCGTGTCCGGCTGGTGCCCTGGGCGCTCGCGCTCGCGCTCGCGCTCGTCGCCTCCTGGCTCGCGCTCGCCTCACGTGCCTCGTCGCCGGTCGCGCGCGTCGACGCGGTGCCGCTTCCGGCCGCGAGCCCGTCCGCGTGGTTGGGTCTCGCTGCCCCGTCCCTGACACCTTCCGGCGTAGCATCGAGCGTGGCGTCGTCGGCAACGGCAACGGCAACGGCAACGGCAACGGCAACGGCAACGGCAGCGTCGGCGTCGGCGTCGGCGTCGGCGTCGGCGCGCAGGCGTCCTCCTGGCAAGCTGCGCAAGCCGCGCCCCGAGACGCAGGCGGCCTGCAATCCGCCGTACGACATCGACGCGAACGGCGATCGGCAGTACCGTCGCGAATGCTTCGAGTGAGGGGTCGGCTCGCATGCGCGCTCGTCGCCGGCCTCACCGCGGCCAGCACCAACGCCTCCGCCGACCTCGGCGCGTGCCTGCAATCGGCAGAGCGCGCGCAGGCGTTGCGACGCGGGGGCGGGCTTCGACAAGCGCGGGCGCAGCTCATTTCCTGCTCCGCGGCGGCATGTCCCAACGCCGTGCGCGCGGACTGCTCGCGCTGGCTGGGTGAGGTCGAGGCCGCGCTTCCTTCGGTCATCCTCCAGGCGCGCGACGCGAGCGGCCAGGACGTGGTCGACGCCAAGGTGACGATCGACGGCGTCGTGCAGCAGAGGGCCCTCGATGGCCTGGCGATTCCGCTCGACCCGGGCACGCGAGTGTTCCGCTTCGAGGCCGGGGGCCGCGAGCCCGTTCAGCAGATCCTCGCGCTGCGCGAAGGAGAGAAGAGCCGGCTGGTCAGCGCTGTGCTCGTTCGCCCGCCTTCGCCGTCCGACCCAGGGGCGGTCGTCCCCGATGCGCCGCGCCGCGGCGCGGTGCCGGCGGCCGCCTGGCTCGTCGGCGGCGCGGGTCTGCTGATGGTGGGCGGCGGCGTGGTGCTCTGGGTGCGGGGGGTGAACGAGCGCGACGACCTTCGTGATCGCTGCGCCTCGCCGTCGTCGTGCACGGCGAGCAGCGTCGACGCCGCGAAGACCGAGCTCCGCATCGGCGACATCCTGGTGGGCGCCGGAGCGCTCGCCATCGGCGCGAGCGTCTGGATCGCCCTGCGGTCGAGCGCGCCCGCGTCCCCCTCCACGAACGTGACGTTCGCGCCGCGCGGGGTCGCCATCGTGCAGACGTTCTGAGCGCCAGCGCCTCCCCCCGCACGTGCAGTCGATCGTAAGCGAGACCCCGCGAGGACGTCGTCAAGCTCAAGAGCGGGCGTGGCTGGGAGGGGAGCGTGCTAGCGTTCCGTTGCGATGCGACGTGCGTTGATCGCAGCTTCGGCCGCCAGCCTCGTCGTTGCGTGCTCACTCATCACCAGCTTCGACGGCATCGATCCGCGTCCGCCCTCCGATCCCGATGGCGGGGACGCCGCAGCGGACGCCGCGGTGCCGGTCGACGCGGGCTGCCAGCGATTGCGCTGGCCCGACCGACCCCTGGGCGTCGATCCGGGCGGCGATCTGGGCGACCTCACCTCGGCGGTGACGCAGCTGCGCATCCTCGACCCCGTGGCCCAGGGGAAGTCGCAGGGCTTCGATCTCGACGGACTCTGCACCTGCCCCGAGCGGCCAGCGTGCCGGGGCAAGGAGCAGTGTGATCTCGATTCGGGGGTCGACAACGTGAGCGACTCGCTCTTCAAGACCATCGCAGCGCTGGGCTTGTCGCTCGACGACACGGGCCTGAGGATCGGGATCCAGTCGGGGGCCTACGGCGTCGTCGTGCGCCTCAGTGGCTACAACGGGAAGCCCGATGATCCCGAGGTGAAGGTCGCCGTCTACAACGCCTTCGACGTCAATGGCGAGGGCGGCGTCCCGCGCGAGGACGGCACCGACGAGTGGACCGTCGACACCGAGAGCCTGCTCGACAACCGTTTTCCCGCGTACTTCGCCAGCAAGGCCTATGTCACGGCCGGCGTGCTCGTCGCCCCGCTGACGCGCCTGGTGATCCGCGCCCGGCTCCCCGTCTCGAAGAGCGCGTTCGCGCTGTTCGAGATGGACCTCCGCAACGCCTTCCTGGTGGCGCGTCTCGGCGCGCGGACCGGAGCGGGCGGTATCGCGCTGGAGGATGGACGCATCGCCGGCCGCATCCCGGTTGCGGCGTTGCTCGCGCAGGCGATGCGCAGCGGCGCGTGCGTGGACTCGGGGATCTACCAGAACGTGCGGCCCGCAGTGTGCGACGCGCGCGACCTGCCGCTCGACCCCGCCAAGGACGGACGCGACGAGGCGTGCGACGCGCTCTCGTTCGGCTTCGGCTTCGTGGCTAGCGCGGCCCGCATCGGACGGGACGCGGGCACGCGGACCGACACGTCCCCGTGCCCCGTGGTGGTCGATCAGTGCCCTTAGTGCGATCTGACAGATCGCACTGACCTACGCGTTGGCGGATGCACCATCCGTTCGCTCGCGAGGCCCAGCGAGCAGCTCGCGCGCGCGCGCGAGCGCTCGCCGCTCGACGCGGTGCGAGTCCGGCTCACAGCGCCCGTTTGCCGTCGAATTCGCATTCAACCAGTTGGTCTGGTGGTTGCTGAGGCAGGGTCATGACCACCGCCACCATGACCGTGCCGCGCCCGCTCTCCTTGCTCCTCTCCCTCCTGGCAGTGGGCGGCGCCCTCGCCGGCTGCACCGGTGAGACGAGATCCGAGGAATCGGAGGTGGAGCGCGAGCCTGCTTCCGTGACCGACGCGCAGCTGGTGAGCGCCGTCGACTGCGCCGCGCGCCGCGCGACCGCCTACCGTTCGGGAAAGGCCTCGTCCATCGACGTCATCCGCGTGGGCGGCAAGACGGTCACCAGGGCGACCGGCCACGCCTTCCTCCGGATGCAGCGCGCCGCCGACGCGGCCGGCGTCTACCTCGCGCTCAATAGCGGCTTCCGCACCTACGCCGAGCAGCAGTACCTCTACGGCTGCTACCTCTCGGGCACGTGCAACGACGGCAACCTCGCCGCTGCGCCCGGCTACAGTAACCATCAGTCGGGCGTCGCCGTCGACCTCACCACCTCCGGCTGGCTGGCGGCGAACGCGGGGCGCTTCGGCTTCGTTCGGACCGTCCCGAGCGAGCCCTGGCACTACGAGTTCGACGGCGCGGACCCGGGCGGCCCCTGCAGCGCGCCTGGTGCGTCGATCACGTGGGTCTCGCCCAAGGACGGCGGCTGGTACACCAACGGCGTCTGGTTCAAGGTGCATGCGCCGGGCGCCGCGAAGGTGCGCTATGCGGCTGGGCCCTACCTTCTCGGCGAGTCGGCGGCGGTCGCCGAGGACTTTCCGCTCCGCTACGCCTTCTCCCAGATCGGTGATCGTAGCGTGACCGCGACCACGCTCGACGCCGCCGGCCGCATTCTGGGCCAGGCCAACGTCTCCATCCGCGTCGTCGACTGA
>JAYTBL010000910.1:0-7097 GCA_043736975.1 Polyangiaceae bacterium | reverse complement strand
ATGCGCGAGACGACGGCGGACCCTGGCTCGGCTCTCGCCGCGGCCACGGAGCTCGTGCTCTTCTTTTTCTTGGATGACGACGAGCTCCATCCTGCCTGCGATTCGGGCGGGCGCGCCACCACGCGCGCTCGCCATGGGTGGCGCGGCGCAAGCACCCCGTGCCGCCGAGCCGCTCCACGTACTCGGAAATCCACATGCTGTACGCGCTCTGCGTGAGCGGGCCCGGCAGTGGATGGCTCGACGCGAGAAACCAATCTTCGACTCCGAGACCAGAGCTCGGTCACCGCGGAGCCTCCACCAGCCCCCCCCCACGAGCGTCACGGTGTGACGCCGCGTCAGCGCTTCACGGAGTGAAGATGGCGCCGTCGTCGAGGTAGACGCCCAGTGCAGCGCCGCTTCCGCCCCATACGATCGCCGAGGTCCCGGTCCAGACGACCGTGGCGGCCTGACGGCCCGCCGGCCCGCCCTCCGACATCGGCGCCCACAGCTTCGACTCGAAATCGTAGCTCGCGCCATTGTCGATGATGCCCGCGACGTCCACACCGCCCCAGACGAAGAGGCGCGAGCGCGTCCCGAACGCTGCCACGCCGGCGCGAGGGGCTCGCGCGAGGGCGGCACCTGGCTCCTGAAGGGCATTCCACGATTGCGCGGCCTCGTCGAAGGACGCGCCCTTCGACGAGAGCGGAGCCTGCACGAGACCGTTCTGGAGTCCTCCCCAGAAGGTCGCGGCGGATCCGCCGTCGCCCGTCGCGACCCCAGCGTGGCCCTCGGGGCCGTTGAAGACGCCGCGTGGCGCGGGCGGAAGCACCGCCCATTGATCCGTCGCCGGATCGTAGGACGCCCCGTCGACGCAATAGGCGCCAATGCTCGACATGCACTGGTTGCCACCGAAGAATACGAGCTTCGTGCCGTTCCAGACCGGGACCCCATCCGTGCGTCCGTCGACCGGAGCGGGAGCGATTGTCCGCCATGTCTTGCTCTCGGGTCGGTAGGCCGCTCCGTCCGGTGCGGGGGGCTCGAGCTCGCCCGTGGCACCGGACCATACGATGAGCTCCTTGGTCGTGGTCGACCACGCGAAGATCGCGCCCGCGCGGCCGCGGAAGGACGAAGGAGGGGGCGGGAGGGTCGCCCACGCGCCGCTCGCCGGATCGTACGAGGCGCCGTCGGCATAGAAGCGCGACTCGAGGAAGTTCGTGCCTCCCCAGACGATCATCTCCCGCCCACTCCATACCGCGGCTTGTCCACTTCGCTTTGCCAGCGGCGATGCCGTGAGCGCGCGCCAGGAATCGCGTGCCGGATCGTAAGCGGCGCCGTCGCTTGCAGGTCCCGTGGCCGTCTCGCCGCCCCACACGATCATCTCCTTGCCCGTCCACACGGCGGAGTGGGCTGTACGACCGAGCATCCCGAGCGGCACCGCAGCAAGCGCCGACCAGCGCCCGGCGGCGGCGCACGCGCCATCCGCGCACGCGTCAGTGGCACCGTCGCCGTCGTCGCGGAGGACTGGGCCATCGAAGCCGAGGATCGCCGCGCAGGCGACCAGTGACAGCGACGCGAACGACGACGCGAGCAGCCCGCGGCTCAAGGCCACGTGAAGCCCAGCGTCGCGACTGTCCTGCCGGGTGTCACGGTCGCCGCAAGCCGAGCCGAGCGCAGGGGCCCGTGCGGCGCGGTGAAGAAGAGCACGGCCCCGCCAACCACGGCGACCGCCCCGCCGATGGATGCGCCCGTGGCCCACGCCGCGAGGTTGCGCGCGTCCGTGCGGGCCTCGAAACCGTCGCTGTCGCACGCGTTGCGGCAACGCGGCTCGGCGTCGTCCCACTTCGATTTCGCGGTGAGGCCCAGGTAGGTGCCGATGCCGACTGCGACGACGCCGGCGCCGACGGTCGCGAGCCCTCCGGCGCGCTGTACGCCGCCGCTCGCGGAGGGGCCGACCACTCCGGCGAGACCCGGTTGGTCGTCCTCGAGGTCCGGAACCACGATCGAGACCGACGCGCCCGCCGGCGGAACGTCGACGATGCCGCGCCACGTCTTTTTCTTCGGGCCGGACGCGGTGACGACGTGCCTGCCTGGGTCGACGAACACCTCTCGACCGAGGAGCGATGCGTCCACGGCGATCTCGTCGCGCGCGACTGCAGGAGCCACCGTGTTCGCCCTCAGGACGATGGTGAGCTTCGAGAGCTTTGGCTCGAGGCCGGCGGCGCGCGCTCGGGCAACCTTCTCGCGGCCATCCGAAACGCGTGCTGCGGCAGCAGCCGCTTCGCGGAACTGCTCCCACGCGCTCGCCGTCTGGCCATTTCGCTCCAAGCAGTCCGCGAGATAAAGCATCGTGCCGATACCGGCGTCGAGTCTCAGGCTCGCCGCGAGCTTTGCGCACGCTGGACCGAAGCTACCGTCGGCCATGAGCTGGCGGCCCTCATCGAAGAGACGCTCGGCGAGGATTTCTCGTTCCGGGGGCGACTCTCCGTGGGCGGAGGAAGCGACGAGCGAGGCGCCTGTGACGACGAGCAGGCCAAGAGTCCTCACTTGCGCTCTCCGTACTCGGGGACGATGAAGCGGGCGGACGGCGCTACGCTCGCGTGCGGCGCGGGCGTCGGGATTCCTCTGCGAGCCAGGCTTGTCGCGACAGGCAGCGCCGTCGTTCGCGGGACGGGGACCTGTCCAGCATGAAACGCCGCTGGCGAGGGTGCGGGAAGCTCCGTGGCGGTCGTGAGCGTCACGGGCTGCGTCATGTCGTCCCGAGGGGGCGCGACCACCTCTGCTGAGCGCGCGCCGCGGGGCAGAGCACCGAGGCTCGCTCCACGAGCGTCCAATCGCGCGTAAATCGCCGCTATCCCGAGCGCAAGAGCTCCCGCGGCGAGGAGCAACACCGCGCCGCGCCGCGTCGCGGACCTTCTCTTTTTGCCTCGTCCCCGGAGGGCGCGATGGGCGGTCGCGAGGGGAGCGGCCGAGCTCCCTAGCACGCGTTGGGCCCGCACCGCGAGGGCGCGCATGTCGGGCGAGGAGAGCGGCGCGAGCGCCAGCGCGAGAGCGGCGACGTCAGGGAACCTGTCGTGTGGATCCTTCGCCAGGCACCGTTCGACGATGGCCTCGAGCTCCTCACCAGCGGTCGGGAGGAGCGCGCGAAGGCGCGGCGCTGGCTCTTCCAGGATCTTCGCCGAGAGCGCCGTGACCGTTTCTGCGGAGAAGGGCGGCTGTCCAATGACGAGCTCGAAGAGGATGACGCCGAGCGCCCATATATCGGCTCGCACGTCGACGTCTGCGCTCGATCGGACCTGCTCGGGGGACATGTAGAGCGGCGTGCCGAGCGCGGTTCTGGGCGCGGTCGTGGGATGCCCCGAGATGCGTCCGCCGTTCTCGCGTATCTTCGAGACGCCAAAGTCCAGAATCTTGAGGACCGCACCGTCACGCCTGCGCGCGACGAAGAGGTTGGCGGGCTTGAGATCTCGGTGGACGATCCCGGCCGCGTGGGCGTGCGCGAGCCCTTCACATGCCTCGAGGATGAAGCCTGCGGCTACGTCGTTCGCGCAGGGTCCGTCCTCGTCGAGCAGAGCGCGAAGGTCGCGCCCGTCGAGGTATTCCATCACGATGATGCTTGCCCCCGACGCCAGCGTCGTCACATCGAGCACGCGCACGACATGCTCGCTCTCGATCTTGGCCGCGGCGCGCGCTTCATGCAGGAAGCGCGCAGTCGCTCCGGGCGCAGCAGCGACCTCGGGTAAGAGAAACTTTATCGCGACGCGCTGATCGAGCGCCACGTTCGTCGCAGCGACGACGTAGCCCATGCCACCCGCGCCGAGCAGCCGCTCGACCTGGTACTTGTCGGCGAGGAGCGCGCCCGGCCGCACGAGCTGCGCACCGTCGAGCTCGTCCGCACGTGGGCAGGCCGCGGGCAACGTGTCGCTTTTGCCCGCCACGCGCGAGAGCGCAAGCGACCGGGCCGCGTGCGCAAGGACGGATCGGCAGTCGTCGCAATCGGCGACGTGACCCCGCGCGCCCGCGAGCTCGCTCCCGTCCAACCTGTCTTCGAGGAACGCGGCGAGCGAATCGTCGCTGAGGCAGCGCCGAACGCCTTCGCGATCGCGCGAAGCGCCGTCGAGGAAACCGCGCGCCGAGGCCATCCCATGAGGTTACACGTGGTAAAGTAGCGGAGGATGCTAACTCGCAAGACTGCGGTCTTGGGTCCCTTCCTGGAGGAGCTCGAACGCCTCCGTCCCGAGGGGTCTTCGCTGCGCGCACCGGGGCCGGAGACCGAGGCTGCGCTCGAGCAGGTTCTTCGAGAGGTGAAGGCGGCCGCACCCGACGTGACGGCGGACGCGGCTCTCTTCGCTCGTCAGCTCGCCCGTTCGGTCGTAACGACGACCGCAGCGACCGCCGTCGACGCGCTCGGCCTGCTCGCTATCGCCGATCTCTACGTCGCGTGCGCGTGCGGACAAGGCGACGCTCGCGCACTCGCGCGGGTCGAGCGCGCAATCATGGCGAAGGCTCGGGCGTATGTCGGGCACATCGACGCCTCGACGGGCTTCGTCGACGAGGTGGTCCAGCGGCTCCGCGAGAAGCTGTTCGTCGCCGCGGCGCGCCCGCCGGGCGTGCTCGACTACCGGGGCCGGGGATCGCTCGAGTCGTGGGTCCGCATTGCAGCCGTTCGCCTCGCGCTGGACCTGAAGAGGAGCGACAAGCGGGCGAACGCCGGCGTCTCCCTCGACTCCGACGGGACCGAGATCGCCTCGCCGGGCGCCGATCCGGAGCTTCAGATGATGCGCGCTCTGCACCGGGAGCATTTTCGAGACGCGTTTCGCGCGACGCTCGCAGAGCTCTCGTCCGACGAGCGTGCCGTCCTCCGGATGCACTACCTCGATGGCCTCACGATCGACGAGATCTGCCTGGGCTATCGCGTACACCGCTCCACGGTAGCGCGGTGGATCGAGCGCGCGCGCAAGCGCGTGCTCTCCGAGACGGTACGGCGCATGAAGGCGAGCAGGTCCGCAGACTCACGCGAGGTCGACAGCACGATGCGCTTCCTGGAGAGCCATTTCGACGTGAGCGTCCAGGGGCTGCTCGACGGAACGGACTGACGAGACCGCCCGCGGACATTCCGGACGATTCTCGTGCGACGAACCGGACCGGCCGGCGTCTTCGCGATACCGAGACGACAACCACGCCTTGCGCTGGCTGTCGCCCGCTTCATCCAGAGAGGTCCCTCCATGCTTCGTTCTCAATCGATCGCGCTCGCTATCACGTTTGCTGGCCCTGGCCTCCGAGCCAGGCGCACCGTTTCAAGGGTCACGCGGTGTGCCGTTGCGGCTCTTGTTGTCTCGTCATTGGTCGTGGCCGGTGGTTGCTCGTCGAAGAACAAGAGCACCAAGGCCGCAGCGGGCGCTGCGAAGCCAACAACGAAGCAGCCTCCCAGACCCTCCACGCCTGCGAAGAAGGCGGGTGCCAGTGTCTCTGGTAACAAGTCGGCGGCCGCGCCGGTGGCGAGCGACCAGCAGTGCACCGCCGCCGAGGATGGGCTCGCCGCGTGCGTCGACAACTTCGCGGTCTTCTGCTCCGCCACGAAGCTCTACGCGATCGACTGCGAGGAAGCCTTCGGAGGTACGTGTGGAGAAGTGGGCGGCGCGATCGACTGCGTAGTCGAGGTCGAAGAATAGACCTGCGCTTTCATGCGCCCGCGCGAGCAGCCCGGCGCCTTCGCGATCGCCGGCGCGGTGGTGGGCGTTCCTGGTAGAGGAGCCGGGGCGCCGTGGTAGCTCTTCGGGCGCCATGTATTTCCAGGAGCTGATCCTCGCGTTGCTGGATTCCGGTGAGGAGGGGCTGTCTCCTCGTCCAGCCGTACAACTCGGAGCTCGGCGCGAGCACCTACAACCCGGCCACGTTCCTGCGCGCCATCGGCCCCGAGCCGTGAAACGTCGCGTTCGTGGAGCCGCCGCGTCGCCCTTCGGACGGTCGCTACGGCGACAACCCGAACCGCATGCAGCCGTTCCACCAGCTCCAGGTGATCCTCAAGCCATCACTGCTCGCGCCGCCTGCGATCAACTACGCGAAGAGCCTCGAGGCGAAGCTCGCCGGCAAGGACAGGGTCGCCGTCGTCATGGCGACCGACGGCTATCCGCAGACTGTTACGACAACTCGATCAGCAGCGCCTCGGCAGTCGCCGCCGCTGCAACGGCGACGATTCTCACGTACGTCATCGGCGTCGGCGACTTCCTCAACGATCTCAACGCGCTCGCCGTGGGCGGGTGGCACGAAGAGCGCATTCATCGTCTCCACATCGGCGATGTAGCGCTTGCGCGCGTTGTCGCGGCCACGCAGTCTCACGCGACGATGCGCACCGGTTTCGCACGCGAGGGCGAAGATTCGCTCGATTCGCTCACGACGCTCAACCTCGAGGTCGACGGCGTTCGAATCGTGGTGCGACGTGCAACCACTTCGCCGCTGTCTCTGCCTCACTCATGCCACAGACGATGCGCCCGATCCGTACGACGCGGAAGGACGGGGCTCATACAGGGCATACGACGTCACGCGCTGCACCGGGTGGGCAGGGCGCATGACGGTGCGGGCGGTCGTGACGGCCCCCGCGCCCATCGACCGCCTTCTCGCCGCGCTGCGTCGCTCGCGCGACCCACCCGTCGCCGCCTGACCTTGCCCCCGTCCCACGCGCGACACCCAGTGGAGGAAATGCGAGGATGAGCGAGCATCACGGAAGCTGCCATTGTGGGCGAATTCGCCTGACCCTTCACGAAACCCCGCCCGACGCTGGCGAATGCAATTGCTCGATATGTCGGCGCACAGGCGGTCTGTGGCACAATTGCCCTCCTGACGCGGTTACGGTAGCCGGCGAAGGCGTCTCGTATCAGCAGGGCGATCGCGCGCTAGACCTGTGGCACTGTCCGAATTGCGGCTGCACCACGCACTGGACGCCGACCGATCCGGCCTACCCGCGCATGGCGGTCAACCTCAGGATGTTCGACCCCGCCCTGCTGCGCGACTTGCCGCGCCGCCTGATCGACGGCGCGAGCTACTAGTGCCGCCCGGCAGAAGTTCGGTCGGATTCCTCTTTCCATCCTGATCGATTCGATTTAATCACTGTGCATGATCGA
>JAYTBL010000909.1:0-2841 GCA_043736975.1 Polyangiaceae bacterium | reverse complement strand
ACCGAGCTCGCGCGCTGGCTGGGGCAGCCCATCGGAATGGTCGGTGACGGCGAGCGCCGGCTCGAGCGCGTGACGGTGATGACGTTCGAGAGCGCCTTCCGCCAGATGGATGCCCTCGGAGAGCGGTTCGGGCTGCTCGTGGTCGACGAGGTTCACCACTTCGGATCGGGCGCGCGGATCGAGGCCCTCGAGGCCTCGCCCGCGATCGCGCGGCTCGGACTCACCGCCACAGCGCCTGCGCGTGGCACCCCCGAGGCGGCGAGGCTGGAGAGCCTCGTCGGGCCCGTGGTGTTCGAGATGGGCTATGGGGAGCTCGTCGGCAAGCATCTCGCGCCGGTGGAGTTCGTGCGCATCTACGTCCGCCTCGAGGCGGACGAGGCCGAGGCCCACGCCGCGAAGACCCGCGCCTTCGGCGAGCTGCGCCGGTCGTTCCTGCGGACCTATCCGGGCGCAGATCTGGCGACGCTGCTGCGCGCGCTCGGGCGCAGCCCCGAAGGGCTGCAGGCGCTGCGCGATCACGCCAAGGCGCGCGAGCTGGCGAGCTTCCCGCGGGCCAAGCGCGCGCTCGTGCGGACGCTGCTGGAGCGCCACCGCGCGGACCGGACGATCGTCTTCACCGCGCTCGCCGCGAGCGCCTACGAGGTGGCGACCGACAACCTCGTCGCGGTGATCGCCGCCGAGACCAGCGCGCGCGAGCGGCAGAGCATCCTCGAGCGCTTTCACGCGGGCACGTTGCGCGCGATCGCGTCGGCGCGCGTGCTCAACGAGGGGATCGACGTTCCCGAGGCCCGGGTCGCCATCATCGTCGCGGGGGCGCTCGGGGAGCGAGAGCACATCCAGCGCGTCGGGCGGGTGCTGCGACCGGCGCCCGGCAAGCAAGCGCTGGTCTACGAGCTGCTCACGGCGGGTACCGCTGACGCGCGGCGCGCGGCGATGCGAGGTCGGCGTGCTGCCCACGCGACTGCTTAGCTTCCGCCGATCGGAGGACGGGTCGCTGATCCCCACATGGCTGACCGCGAAGGACGAGATCTGGCTGCGCGAGCTGGTCGCGGAAGCCCAGGCCTGCGAAGGCCGGCGCTCGGACGACGCCGACGCGCGGATCCTCGAGCGCGTCGGCCCGCTGGCGCAGCGGCAAGGGAGCGCGCGGCGCGTGGTGGAGGCGGTCTGGACCCTCGAGCGGCGGCGCTGGACGTCGCGGGTCGACGCGCCGCTTTCGCCCGAGCGCATCCGCGAGGTGGTCTTCGATCTGGCGGTAGGCCGCTCGCGCGCGGAGTGCCTCGCCACGGCGGCGACGATTCTGGGGATCGCAGAAGAGACCATCCTGCCGTCACTCTTCGCCGATCGGGCGGGGGCGCGGCGGCTCGTTCCGCCCGGCACGCCCTGCGCGCCGGCGCGCCTCGTCGAGACCTACAACCTAGCGCTCGCGCAGGCGCTCCTCTGTCGCTCGACCGTGGTCGTCGCGCTGGTGCGGGCGAACGTGCGGCCGGTCGTGGGCTACGCGAAGCTGCACCGCCTCATGGCGAGCTTCGACGAGAACGCCGAGGGGATCACCCGCGCTTCGATCTCCGGTCCCCTCGCGCTCTTCCACGACACCTTGAAGTACGGTCGGGCGCTCGCAAACTGGCTCCCCTCGCTCATCGCGACGCCAGGCTGGTCGCTCGAGGCCCGGGTGGTGCTCGGCGAGGAGACGCTGCGTCTCGCGCTGGACGCGAGCGCGCCGCTGCCCCGAACCCACGCCATGGCGCGCGCCCACGACAGCAAGCTCGAGGCACGCTTCGAGAAGGATCTGCGACGGCTCACGACCTCGTGGTCGATCGTGCGCGAGGGCGGCGTGGTGCGCGTCGGCCGCCGCACGTTCTACCCCGACTTCGTGATGGCCTCGGCAGGGCAGAAAGTGCTGGTCGAGGTGGTCGGCTTCTGGACGCCGGAGTACCTCGCGGAGAAGACCACGCTCCTCCAAGGCGCCACGATGCCGATCGTGCTGTGCGTCGACGAGCGCCACGCGCAGGGCGCGTTCGCAGCGGATCCGCGGATCGTCTTGTTTCGTCGGACCATCGACGCAGCCGCGGTGGTGGCAGCGTGCGAGCGGGCCATCCGTGCGCCGGTGACCGCACCTCCCCCTGCACCTGCGACGGCGAACCTGACCTCACCGCTGCCGCCGACTCACCACGTCGTGATTGCACCGATGGCGGCAGTGAAGAACCACGCGGTCCGCGCGGGCGCCCGCGCCGAGCGCTGGCGAGAGGACGTCTTCGACGATCTCACGCGCGGGGCCGAGCTGCGGCTGACGGCGCGCGCGCCACACGACCGCTACGGTCCGCAGATCGGCATCCTTGGCGACCGCTTTTACGCGGAGGCCAACCGGCACGCTCGCCGTACCGATGCGTTGTTCATCCACCGCGTCATGCCTGCGTCGCGACGACCGCCTGGCGAGCTACGCCGCATCCGCGCGGAGTGCCAGCTCCTCGATCTCGCCACCGCCCCCTGGGCAGCACGTGCCGACAATGTGGCGTCGCTGTTCGAGGATCGCCCGGGGTGATCACCAGCTGGTAGCGCGGTTCAAGTCTCGAGGACCATCCGCGCGCCGTCGCTCAACAGGCCGCGGTAGACGGCATTCACGTCGATCGTCACGCCGATGCTGCGCATGGTCAGCGTCTCACCGGTCTTGGTCTCCGAGGTCCGAACCCGAGCGTTCGAATCGAAGGCGCGGCACCGGCGACCGGCGAGCTGGTTGCCGACGATGAGGTACAGCGCTCCGATCAGGGCGCTGTGCTCGAGGGTCCCACCGGACATTGCGAAGACCTCACCGTCCAGGTACTCATGCCGCTGATCGGCTGTCTC